>JAQGIA010000102.1 GCA_028291445.1 Belnapia sp. | reverse complement strand
CGGGCGGCAACGGGGAAGGCACCGGCGGCGCGACGGTCGCGGGCGGCGGGGCCGCACCGAATTTATCGGCCGGCGCGGCAGGGGCGGGAGCAGGGGTCTGGGCCCTGGGCGCAACCGGCGGGATGACCGGCGGCGCGGCGAATTTATCGACCTGCGGCGGGGCGGGCGAGGGCGCCAGCTCGGACCCGGGGGCGAATTTCCCGCCTGGTACCGGGGCCGGCGCCAGTACCGGCGGCTTGCCCTGGATCTGGGTTTGAGTCTGGGTTTGCGACTGGGCCTGGCCCTGGGTCGGGCCGCCTCCCAGCAGCCCCGCCATCGCGCCCAGCATTCCGATCCCGCGGAGCCACCGCATCCTCGCCTCCGTCCCAATCATTCGCCCAGTGTGGCGCATGCCGCCGCCCGGCGCGCCTGGTTTTCCACATCGCCGCCAGTCCCGGCCCCGCCTTGGCGCCTACCCCTGGCGCCCACCTCTGGCGCCCACCCCTGGCGCCTACCGCCTACCCCTGGCGAACGACCCGCCCGCAGCCCATCTTCGCCGGTATGAGCAACCTGCCCGCCAAGCCGGGTTCATCCGCCGTCGCCGAATTCCTGGCGCGGGTCGACCGCCTGCCGCAGGTCCGCCCGGCCAGCGGCCGCTGCGGCCGGCTGGTCTTCGCGATCGACGCCACCGCCTCGCGCCAACCGAGCTGGGACCGCGCCTGCCAACTCCAGGGCGAGATGTTCCTGGCGACCCGCGACCTCGGCGGCCTGGCGGTGCAGCTGGCCTATTTCCGCGGCTTCCAGGAATTCTCCGCGACACCCTTCCTGACCGATGCGGCGGAGCTGACCCGGCGGATGACCGGCGTGCAGTGCCTCGGCGGCCAGACCCAGATCCAGCGGGTGCTGGACCACGCCCTGGCCGAGACGCGGCGCGACCGCATCCATGCGCTGATCCTGGTCGGCGATGCGGTGGAGGAGCCGCTCGACCCGCTCTGCCATGCGGCCGGCCAGCTCGGCCTGCATGGCACCCCGGTCTTCGCCTTCCATGAAGGCGGCAATCCGCGCGCCGGCGAGGCGTTCCGCCAGCTCGCCAAGGTCTCCGGCGGGGCCTATGCGCCGTTCGACGCGGCCAGCGCCGCCGGCCTCCGGGAATTGCTGCGTGCCGTCGCCGCCTATGCCGCCGGCGGCCGTGCCGCGCTGGTCCGGCTGCCGGGTGCCGCCGCGCGCCGCATCGCCGGGCAACTGCCCGCGCCGCGGGAAGGCTGAGCCGCCATGGTCTGGCTGGCGCTCGGCGTGGGTGGGCTGCTGTTCGGCCTTTGGCTGCTGCGGGTCTTCGCCACCGCCACGCCGGCAGCCATCCGCCAGGCCGGCTTCTGGCTGCTCGCGGTGTTCGGCGCCGGGTTGCTGGCGCTGCTGCTGCTCAGCGGCCGCGGGATGCAATCCATCTGGACGCTGGCCTTTTTCGGCCCGGTCCTCTGGCGCAAGTTCCAGGGCTGGCGCGCCGCCCGGCGTTTCGCCGGCCGCGCGGCGCCGGACGATGCCAGCCTGGTCGAGACCGCGACGCTCGCCATGCGGCTGGACCACGCCAGCGGCCGGATGTCCGGCCGGGTGCTGCGCGGGCCGGAGGCCGGGCGCGAATTGGCCGAACTGCCGCTGGAGGCGCTGCTGGCGCTGCTCGCCGAATGCCGCGCCGGCGATCCGGACAGCGTGCCGCTGCTGGAAGTCTGGTTGGACCGCACTCAACCCGATTGGCGCGTGGCGACGCCCTTCGGTGCCCCGGCCGATGGCCCGATGACCCACAGCGAGGCGCTGGCGGTGCTCGGCCTGGAGGATGGCGCCGCGCCGGACGAGGTCCGTGCCGCGCATCGCCGGCTGATGCGCAGCGCCCATCCGGACCATGGCGGCAGCGACTGGCTGGCCGCCCGCATCAACCAGGCGCGCGACCTGCTGCTGGACTGAACCCGTGCCGCGTCAGGCCGGCTGGCGCCGCCGCATGGACTGCGCCGCCGCCGCCCGGGCCGGCAGGTCATACATCCTGAACAGCAGCCAGCCCGCGGCGACCAGCGCGGCGATGCAGCCCAGCTCCAGCGGCACCGCGAATTGCTGGATATCGATCCGCAACAGACTGAGCCCGCGGCGCAGTAATTCCATCAGCGGAAAATGGATGGCGTAGACCGGGTAGGACACCAGCCCGAGGAAGCGGAAGATCGCGACGCCGGCTGCGCCCGGCTCGTACCGGGCGCCAAGGGCGATGAGGATCGGGAAAGCGACCAGCACGCAGGCCAGGTCGAACCAGGGCCGCAGTGCCGGGGAGGGGGGCAGCAGCAGAATGAGTGGCAGCAGCCCGGCCAGCCCCCAGGCAACGACCTGCCTCGCGCCGGAAGCCGGTGCGGCTTCGGCCTGATACAGCCGGCGGATCAGCACGCCGATGAAGAAGGAATAGGCCACCCGAGGGACGCCGCCCAGGAAGTCCGGCCAGGTCGGGCCCAGATGGATATGCCCGGCCTGGAAAGTCGCCATCGCCAGGGCAATGCCGGATACCACGACAATGGCCAGCAGCAGCCGCGTCGACAGCCGGCGCCAGGCCAGGACGAAGGCCAGGTTGACCAGCAGCTCGAAGAACAGCGACCAGCCCGGCGCATTCAGGATGAAGATCGCCGCGTTCTGCCCCGCCGTCGGCGAGGGCAGCAGCAGCAGCGCGGCCAGCGTCGTCAGCACCAGCCCTTGCCCGTCGACGCTGCCGCCGCCCAGCCGATAGGCGACGATGGCGCTGGCCAGGCCGATCGCCACGCCGAGCAGATACAGCGGATAGAGCCGGATGATCCGCGCCGTCATGAAGGCCCGCGCCCGCAGCCCGGCGCGCAGCCGGTCGGCATAGGCATGCTCAAGCACGAAGCCGCTGAGCACGAAGAAAAGGTCGACCGCCAGATAGCCCTCGGGGAAGAGCGCGCCCGAGCCGCCCACCGGCGCCAGGAAGATTTCCAGGTGGAAGCAGGCCACCAGCAGCGCCGCGACTCCCCGGATGCCGTCGAGCGTATGGAAAGACCGCTGTTGCTGCGCCATGGGGGTCCGTTCAAGGTTGCGCCAGTCGATCGGACCCGGCAGATGCCAAATGCATGATCTGTCCCGCAGGAAGACGGTCAGGTCAAAATCCATACAGTGTTATGGCAAAGAAGACACTCCCGGGCGTGTGCTGCGCCGGATCGATCCGCGATCCGTATCTGATCGGGTCGGTCGCTGTCCCGGGACACGGCGCAGTGGCTGGTGTGGGCACCGATCCGGTTCAGAACGGTTGTATCGGACCGTCGCGGGACACCCGGTTGTTTCCTCATTTGCTTGCCCGGGCCGGGGCCGCATGGCATGGCTTCCAGCAGTGCCGTGCCAGCGGCCAAGCGCCCGGCCAGGACCATCGCATCAGCCCGCCAGGAGAATCCCGTGTCCGCCAAGAAGCCGCTGAAGAAGGCCGTATTCCCGGTCGCCGGTCTCGGCACCCGCTTCCTGCCCGCTACCAAGAACATGGCGAAGGAAATGCTGCCGGTGGTGGACAAGCCGCTGATCCAATACGCGGTGGAGGAAGCCCGCGCCGCGGGCATCGAGGAATTCTGCTTCGTCACCGGCCGCGGCAAGGTGATGCTGGTCGACCAGTTCGACGTCGCCTTCGAGCTTGAGCGCACCCTGATCGAGCGCGGCAAGCAGCGGGAGCTGGACATGCTCCATGCCCAGGCATTGCCGCCGGGCGCCATCGTCACCACCCGCCAGCAGGTACCGCTGGGCCTCGGCCATGCCATCTGGTGCGCCCGGGCCTTCATCGCCGACGAGCCCTTCGCCATCCTGCTGCCGGACGACCTGATGCAATGCGAGGTTTCCTGCACGAAGCAGCTGGCGGAGGCCTATGCCGAGACCGGCGGCAATGTCGTCGCCATCGAGGAAGTGCCGCGCGAGATCGTCAACCGCTACGGCGTCATCGACCCGGGCGTGACGATGGGCAACCTGGTCGAGGTCAAGGGCCTGGTGGAGAAGCCGCCGATCGAGCAGGCGCCCTCCAACCTCACCGTCATCGGCCGCTACGTGCTGATGCCCGAGGTGATCGGGCATCTGGCCAAGATGGAACGCGGCGCCGGCAACGAGATCCAGCTGACCGACGGCATGGCCAAGCTCATCGGCCACCAGCCCTTCCACGGCGTGCTGTATGAGGGCAAGCGCTTCGACTGCGGCGACAAGGCCGGCTATCTCGAAGCCCAGGTCGCCTTCGCCCTGGCCCGGCCGGACATGGCGCCGGCCATGCGCGACATCATCAGGCGCTACGCCTGAAGCGGCGCGGGACCGGGCCCGCGGCCCGGTTCCAAGGCACCGTCCCAAAGCCCCGTCCCGGGTGCCGTCCCATCCCGAGGTAATGTGACCTGACGCCCGGCGTACCGCCGGGCGTTGATGCCATACTGCGCCCCAATTCTGGTCGCCCAATTCGGGTTACGTTGCGCCGCCCATCCGGAGAAGCCTGCATGTCCGTCTTCAACCATCAGTTCAACGGCACCGTGCTCCGCGAGTACGACATCCGCGGGATCATCGGCGAGACCCTCCAGCCGGAGGATGCCTTCGCCATCGGTCGCTGCTTCGGCAGCATCATCGCCCGGGCGGAGGGCAAGAAGGTCGCGGTCGGCTATGATGGCCGGCTCTCCTCGCCGGACCTCGAGCCGCAGCTCGTCGCCGGCCTGCGCGCCTGCGGTCTCGAAGTGCTGCGGGTCGGGCTGGTGGCGACGCCGATGCTCTATTACGCCGGCTACAAGCTGGAGGCCGATGGCGCCGTGATGGTGACCGGCAGCCACAACCCGCCGGACTACAACGGCTTCAAGATGATGCTGGGCAAGAAGCCCTTCTTCGGCGCGCAGATCCAGGAGATCGGCCGGATGGCGGCCGAGGGCGACGTGGTCCCGGTCTCGACCGAGGGCAGCGACCGCCAGGTGGACATCGCCGAGGATTACGCCACCCGCGTGCTGGCCGATTACGATGGCGGCGAGCGCAAGCTGAAGGTGGTCTGGGACCCGGGCAATGGCTCGGGCTGCGACATCACCAAGGTGCTGGCCGGCCGCCTGCCGGGCGAGCACACCGTCATCAACGGCGACGTGGACGGCACCTTCCCCAACCACCACCCCGACCCGACGGTGGCGAAGAACCTCGAGCAGCTCATCGCCGAGGTCGCCCGCACCGGCGCCGATGTCGGCATCGCCTTCGACGGCGACGCCGACCGCATCGGCATCGTCGACAACGAGGGGCATATCCTGTTCGGCGACCAGCTGCTGGTGATCCTGGCCCGCGATGTGCTGAAATCCCACCCCGGCGCCACCGTCATCGCCGACGTCAAGGCCAGCCAGGTGCTGTTCGACGAGATCGCCAAGGCGGGCGGGGTCCCGCTGATGTGGAAGACCGGCCATTCGCTCATCAAGTCCAAGATGGCCGAGACCGGCAGCCCGCTGGCCGGCGAGATGTCCGGCCACATCTTCTTCGCCGACAAGTGGTACGGCTTCGACGACGCGCCCTATTCCGCCATCCGCCTGCTCGGCATCGTGGCGCGGATGAGCGAGACCGTCTCCGAGGTCCGCGCCGCCCTGCCGCAGGTGATCAATACCCCGGAACTCCGCTTCGACTGCGCCGAGGACCGCAAATTCGCCGTCGTCACCGAGGTGAAGGACCGCCTCGCCACGGCCGGGGCCAAGGTGCAGGCGGTGGATGGCGTGCGGGTGCTGACCGAGGATGGCTGGTGGCTGCTGCGCGCCTCCAATACCCAGGCGGTGCTGGTGGCGCGCTGCGAGGCCAGCTCGGAGGCCGGGCTGGAGCGGCTGAAGGCCCAGCTGGTGGAACAGCTTACCGCCAGCGGCCTGGCCGCCCCGGACTTCTCCGGCGCCAACGCGGGGCACTGATCCCGCGCGGCAATCCGGCGTTCCACGGGGGCTTGGGCCGATGCCGTGGCAGCGGAACATTCCCATGCAGCGAGCGGACCGCTCCGGCCGGCAGGCGAAGCAAGGCCTTCGCCGCCGAGCCAGCGGCGCAGGGCTGGGCGCTCACCAAGGCCCTCCTCGAAGTGTCTGGCGGCCAGCTCGACATCGTCCCCGCCCCTGGCCGCCGCGGCACCCTTACCAGCATCATCCTGCCGCCCGGGCGCTGCCGATTGACGAGCGTGGGGCCGCATCCGCATCCTGATCCGAACAAGGTCAGGGAACCGCCGGGATGCGCATCACCAGACGTCAGCTTGCCGCTACCGCCGCTACCGCCGCTACCGCCGCTACCCTCGCCATCGGCGCCGGTATCCGGGGCCTCCATGCCCAGGAGGCCTGGCCCAGCCGGCCCGTCCGCATCATCGTGCCGTTCCCTGCCGGCGGCACCACGGATCTGCTGGCCCGGCTCTATGCCCAGCGGCTGACCGAAACCCTGGGCCAATCCGTGGTGGTCGAGAACCGCGGCGGCGGCGGCGGCTCCATCGGCGCCGATGTCGTCGCCAAATCCACCGACGGCCATACCCTGCTGTTCCATAACCTGACCTTCTGCACCACCACCGCCGCGCTCGAATTCGCCGGCCGCGCGCCGCATTCCATCGAGCGCGACTTCGCCCCCATCTCGATGGGCGCCAATGTCCCGATGATGCTGCTGGTGAACCCCGCGGTCCCGGCCAGGGACCTCAAGGAATTCATCGCCTGGGCCAAGCCCCGCAGCGACGTGTTCTACGGCTCCACCGGCCCCGGGAGCACCATCAACCTGGTCGGCGAGGTGCTGAAGCGCGACGGCGGCATCCGATGGACCATATCCCCTTCCGCGGCGCCGCCCCGCTGGTGCAGGACATGTTGGCCGGCCGCATCCAATTCGGCGGCGACCAGCTCTCCTCCTCGCTCGGCAACATCCGCGCCGGGGCCCTGCGGCCCATCGCGACCCTCGCCGCCACCCGCGCCAAGGCCCTGCCGGAGGTGGCCAC
>JAQGIA010000069.1 GCA_028291445.1 Belnapia sp. | reverse complement strand
TGCAGCCCCCCGCCCCGCGCGA
This sequence comes from Belnapia sp., assembly GCA_028291445.1. GTDB lineage: Bacteria > Pseudomonadota > Alphaproteobacteria > Acetobacterales > Acetobacteraceae > Belnapia. The sequence goes on along the minus strand of JAQGIA010000069.1, from coordinate 3,415 downwards.
GCGCCTGAGCCCGAACCATGACGAGCGGCCCGCCGGCACGCCGGTCGATATGCTGGTGCTGCATTATACGGGTATGCCGACGGCCATGGCGGCGCTGGACCGGCTTTGCGACCCCGCCCCACCGGCGCCGCTGCCGCGCGTCTCCTGCCATTATCTGGTGGAGGAGGACGGGCTGGTCTGGCGGCTGGTCCCGGAAGGCCGGCGGGCCTGGCATGCCGGGGTGTCCTTCTGGCGCGGGCATGAGACCCTGAACGGGCGCAGCATTGGCATCGAGATCGTCAATCCCGGCCATGAATGGGGCTACCGCCCCTTCCCCGCCCTGCAGATGGCGGCGGTGGCCGACCTCTGCCTGGAGATCCTGGGGCGCCACCCGATTCCGCCCTGCAATGTCGTGGGCCACAGCGACATCGCCCCGGACCGCAAGCAGGACCCGGGCGAGTTGTTCGACTGGGAAGGGCTGGCGGCCAATGGCGTGGGGCTGTGGCCTGCCCGCCTGCCACCTGCCCCCGCGCCAGGCGAGGCGGGGGCGCTGCTGACCGCCATCGGCTACCGGGCGGACCTGCCGCTGGCGGTATTGCTGGGGGCCTTCCAGCGCCGCTGGCGACCCGCCCTGGTGGATGGGCAGGCCGATGCCGAGACCCTCGCCCGCCTGGCCGCCGTGGCGGCGCTGGCGGCGCCCCCCTGAGCGGCACCTTCATCCGCCCGGATTGACGGGCCGGATTGACGAGTTGAAGCGCACCGCGCATGAGACGGGCGCGTCAGGTGGCTGGACGGCCGCTGGCGTTGCCGCAAGGCAGCGCTGGAGGAAAGTCCGGGCTCCACGGGAATACGATGCCGGTCAACGGCCGGCGGGGGTGAGGCCGCGAGGCGCAGCCCTCAGGGACAGTGCCACAGAAAACAAACCACCGGACCATCGCAAGATCGTCCGGCCAGGGTGAAACGGTGCGGTAAGAGCGCACCGCGCCCCCGGCAACGGGGGCGGCAGGGCAAACCCCATCGGGAGCAAGGCCGAATAGGGGTGACCGGCGAGCGTGAACTTCGGTTCGCGTGGCGCAAGGGCATTCCCGCCCCGTCACCCGGGTTGGCCGCGAGAGGCGGGCCGCGAGGCTCGTCCCAGAGGAATGGTCGTCCCGCACCCGTTCGCGGGGGCGGACAGAACCCGGCTTATAGGCCATCTGGCGCATTTTCCCGGCCGCTCCGCGCGGTGCCGGTGACCCGGCCCCCATGCTGATTTTAGAACAAACCGGGGAAGTACAAAATATTGCCGCTCGCACTGCGTTATTTCCCATGCAGCAGCACGAATGCCGATTAACCCATTCTGAATCAGTGCAATTGTTGGGTGGCCGCAGGCCGGCCTCACGGCTTTCGTGCTTGCTGTCCCGTAAAATCCCGTGCTATCCCAAGTCATCCCACGGAGGATCCAAGAGCTCGGGGGGGCGAGGGATCCACGGCGGGATGGTCGGGCGAGCCGGCGGGGTCGGGGGGCCCCGCCGGCCGCTGAACCCAACATCCCACATCTGATGCGTACCCCCACGGGCCAACTGTCAATACGCGGTCACTGGGGAGGTCGGTCGCTGGGCAATGTCCGAGTTCACAGGCACATTCGGCGGGGGTTTTGACGCAAAGAAGGGCCGCATCTCGGTGCCCGCCAACTTTCGCGCCACGCTCAGCCGCCGCGGTGCCGAGGACATCATCCTGCGCCGGTCACGGCATCTGCCCTGCATCGAAGTCTGGCCGAAGCCGGACTACATGGCCGAGGTCGATGCCCGCGTCGCCGGCCTCAGCAAGCTCTCGGCGGAGTACCAGAGCATCATGCGCAAGCTGGTCGGCCGCATCCATACCCTGCATCCCGACAGCGAAGGCCGCGTGGTCCTGCCCAAGGAGCTGGCCGAGCAGGCCCAGTTCGAGGCCGAGCTGCAATTCGCCGGCCGCGGGGCCTATTTCGAGATCTGGTCGGCCGGCGCCTATGCCGCTGAGGAAGCCCGGCTCGACGCCGAGGACGAGGGCGGCGACGTATGAGCGAGCGCTCCGCAAATACCCATGTCCCGGTGATGCTGGCCGAGGTGCTGGAGACGCTGGCGCCGCGCGACGGCGGCCGCTACCTCGACGGCACCTTCGGCGGCGGCGGCTATGCCGGCGCCATCCTCGGTGCCGCCACCTGCACCCTCTGGGCGATCGACCGCGACCCGGATGCCATCGCCCGCGGCGCCACGCTGGCCGCCCGATTCCCCGGCCGGCTGCATCTGCTGCAGGGCTGTTTCGGCGACATGCTGGCGTTGCTGGCCGAGGAAGAAGTTGATTTGGATCCGGAAGAGATTGGCCGACTCGACGGCATTGTGCTCGATCTCGGGGTATCCTCGTTCCAACTCGACGAGTCCGACCGTGGCTTCTCATTCCGTGGCGACGGGCCGCTCGACATGCGCATGTCCCGCACCGGCCAATCGGCGGCGGATCTGGTGAATACCCTGGGCGAACAGGAGTTGGCCGATGTGCTCTATCAACTCGGTGAGGAGCGCTATTCCCGGCGCATCGCCCGGGTGATCGTCGCGGCACGGCGCGAGGCACCCATCACCACGACGGCGCGACTCGCCGCCCTGGTGCGCGGCTGCGTACCCCGCGACCCCTCAGGCATCGACGGCGCAACCCGCAGCTTCCAGGCGCTGCGCCTCGCGGTGAACGACGAGCTGGGCGAGATCGAGCGGGGCCTCGCCGGCGCGGCGCAACTGCTGGCGCCGGGCGGCCGGCTGGTGGTCGTCGCCTTCCACTCGCTGGAGGACCGGATCGTGAAGCGCTTCATGGCCGGTGCGTCCGGCCGCAGCGCGGGCACCTCCCGCCATGATCCCAGCGCGCTGACCCAGCGCGCCAGCCCCGCCGGCTTCCGCCTGCTGACGCCGAAGGCGCTGCGGCCGGGCCGGAGCGAGACCGAGACCAATCCGCGCGCCCGCTCCGCCCGGCTGCGTGCGATCGAACGCCTGCCGAATTCTGAACGCCTGCAAAAATCCCGGGACGCAGCATGATCTTCCGCCCCTTCACCCTGCTTTGCCTGGTCGCGTTCCTGGGCGCCGGCCTGCATGTCTACCAGACCAAGCACGAGGCCGCGGTGCTCGACCGCGAGCTGCGCGGCATCGCCCGCAAGGTCGAGGAGGCGGAGGCACGGACCCAGACGCTGCAGGCCGAATGGGCCTGGCTGAACGAGCCGGAGCGGCTGCGCGGCGTCGCCCAGCGCCACCTGCCGGCGCTCGAGCCGATGCAGCCCGCCCAATTCGTCCGTGCCACCGAGGCCGAGCGCCGGCTGCCGGCGGTCATGGCCTATGCCGGGCCGACCGCGCTCTTCGCCGCCCGCGATGCCGCAACGCCCGAGGGCGAGAACCGCGTGGCGCTGCTGCCGCGCCGCGCCGCGCCGGTCCAGCTCGCC
>JAQGIA010000051.1 GCA_028291445.1 Belnapia sp. | reverse complement strand
TTGCACCAGGCCGGCGCGGTCGACGCAGTAGTTCAGCGCCTGCCGCACCCGGACGTCACGGAACGGGCTGGTGCTGCCGCCCATCTGGTAGATCCAGGGCCAGACATGCGGGTAGCTATTGGTCACCACGTTGAAATTGGCCTGCCGCAGCGACGGGATGGCATCCGGCGGCGGTACCTCGATCCAGTCCACCTGGCCGGAGCGCAGCGCCGCGAGACGGCTGTTCGCTTCCGGGATCGGCAGCAGCAGCACGCGGTCGAGCTTCGGGATCCGCGCCGCATCCCAATAGCCCTCGTTCCTCGTCAGCTCGGCCGAAACGCGGGCGGTGAAGCGCGAGAGGCGGAAAGGCCCGGTGCCGGCCGGCGGCAGCATCGCCACCTTCGACCAGTCGCGGCCGCCGGCCTCGAAGCTCTGCGGGCTGGCCATCAGGATATAGACGGCCATGAAAGGGAAGTAGCTGGCGGTGCGCGTCGTGGTCATCGAGACGGTGAAGTCGTCGATCTTGCGGTAGCTCGCCATGATCGGCACGCGGGAGCGGGTGATGCCGCTGCCGGCCGGCTCGAACTGCGGGCTGTCGGTCTTGAAGAAACGGTCGAGGTTCCAGATCACGCTATCGGCGTTGAAGGCCGTGCCGTCGTGGAATTTCACGCCCTGGCGCAGCTTGAAGATCCAGGTCTTCGGGTCGGCCGGGTCCTGGGCCCAGCTCTCGGCGAGGCCGGGACGCAGCACGGCGGGCTGGTCGGCGCGGCTGAGGTCCCAGAGCACCAGCCCCTCGAAGCTCGGATAGCCGAGGAAGCGCATGCCCTCGAAGCCGTTGTTCGGCATGCCCGTGGTGGTCGGCACATCGGCCGCGGTCATGCCGATGCGGAGCGTCTTCTGCTGCGCCATGGCGGGCAGGCCGCCGGCCAGCAGCGCGGCCATGGCGAGGCCCCCAAGAATCCCGGGTCGTTTCATCTGCGGTTCCGTCCCTGCTGCGACAGCACCGCGGGAATGCAAGGACCATGCAACAGCCGGGCCTCCGCGGCGAGTTCGCTGCCGCCGCGACGGCTGCCCAAGTTCTGCCCATCGGTGCCCGCGCGGGCGGCAGGCGGCGTGGCTACCGACCCGCGGTGATGAGCCAGGCACGGACCCGGCCTTCGATCGGCCCTGGTCCGAAGCATCGCTCCAGCGACGCAGCCGCGCAGGCCGTGGCCTCCTCCAGCCGTGCCGGGCCCCGCGCGAAGATCTCGTTGCGCAACGGCGTGCCATGGCAGAAGGCCATGGCAACCTCGCGCGCCGAGCCGGCCCGGCTCACCCCGTCCCGGGCTTCGGCTGCCACCGCGGCGAAGCCCGCGGCGGCGAGCTCTGCGCGGATGAGCGCCATGTCGTGGTAGCCATGTGGCGTCCTGCCCATGAAGCCGGGTGGATCCTGTGGGAAGACTTTCGCCAGCGCGGCTTCGACGACCCTGGCGAAGTCGTTCCCGGCGAGGCCGTCCCACACGCTCATCAGGAAGTGCCCGCCGGGCCGCAGCACGCGATGCGCCTCGCGGTAACCCTGCATCTTATCGGGGAAGAACATCACGCCGAACTGACAGACGACGAGGTCGAAGTCCGCCGGTGCGAAGGGCAGTTGCAAGGCATCCGCTTCCTGCCAGACGACCCGGCTGCCGGCAGGCTGGTGGCTTGCCGCCAGGGCCAGCATCGGCGGGTTCAGGTCGGTTGCCACCAGCCGGGTCGTGGCGGGAAGGCAGGCCTCCAGCGCCCGCGTCAGCACCCCGGTGCCGGCCGCCGTTTCCAGCACGGCCTGGGGCGCCAGCGCGCCGACCCGTGGCGCCAGGTCACGGGCCTGGGCCTCGAAGAGCAGCGGCACCATGAACCGGTCGTAGATGTCCGGGATAGAGCCGGTAAAATGCCTGTCGGTCGAGAGCGACATAGCCTGGCTCCGCTGCTGAACGCCGTCAGGGCGCGTGACGCAATCGAACCTGCGAAGGAATGCCTCCTTGGGAGCACTCGGGACTTTCCTGATGATTCCAGACCGAAGGGCTTGGTCTGACGATCGCTCAAGGCGCCCGGCAGGCTAGACCCCGATCAGCACGGACAGAAGCGCTGATCAAGGTCCAGCCTATTGGCTCGTCGCTAATTCACGGCATTCGGCGATCACGCGTCGGCATTGCCGGCCAGGCAAGCCGCAGCGCAATCCTGCGCGGCAGAATCACGCGGCAGGCCAAGGGCCGCGGCAACCCCTGCCCGCCCCGCATTGCACGCTACTGCAAATCCACCCGCGTCAGATCCTGGTACCAGGATTGCGCACTGACGAAGCCGGTGACGCGGCGCGACATCGCCCGCGGGTTCAGGTCGTGCACGATGTAGAGCCAGGGCGCCCCATCGACCAGCCGCTCATGCGCCTTGGTCAGCGCCGCCGCGATGGCGGCCGGGTCGGTGCTGGTCTCGACCGCGGCGAAGGCGGCATCGAAGGCCGGGTCCCGCCAATGCCCGGCGTTGGAGCCGACCGGCGTCGCATTGGACGACAGGAACCAGCGCGCCATCTGCGAGGCGTCCGAGGAGACCAGGCTGATGTTCAGCGCATCGGCGCCAAGCCATTGCGGCGCGTCCGGCGTGGCGCGGAGCCCGGCCAGCAGGGTGTTCCACTCGACCACCTGGAAGCCGATCTCGACCCCGCAATTCTCCTTCAGCGACTGCTGGAGGTATTCGTTCATCGGCAACGGCAGCATCTGGCCGGAGCCGCTGGTGGAGATGCCGATGGTCAGCTTCAGCGGGCGCTGCGCGGTATAGCCGGCCTCGGCCAGCAGGGCCTTGCCCTTGGCGGCGTCCAGCCGGTAGCGGTTCTGCGGGTTGCCGAACAGCGGGTCGTTCGGCTTGTAGAAGCCGACGGAGGGCTCCGCCGTGCCGTTCAGCAAGGTGACCATGCCCTCGCGGTCGAAGCAGTAGTTCAGCGCCTGGCGGACCCGGACATCGGCGGTCGGGCTGGAGGCGCGGCCGGCGGCGAAGACCCAGGGCCAGACATGCGGATAGCTGTTGGTCACCACCTGGAAGCCGCCCGAGCGCAGGCCCGGGATGCCATCCGGCGGCGGCACCTCGATCCAGTCCACCTGGCCGGAGCGCAGCGCGGCAAGCCGCGTATTCGCCTCCGGCATCGGCAGCAGCAGGATGCGGTCGAGCTTGGCGCGGCGGTTGGGGTCCCAGTACTGGTCGTTGCGCGAGATCTCGGCGGATTGCCGCGGCACGAAGCGGGTGATGCGGAAGG
>JAQGIA010000032.1 GCA_028291445.1 Belnapia sp. | reverse complement strand
GAACTCCGGCGGGGCGATGCGGTGGTCCAGCATGTCGCCGAAACGCGCCGGTGCCCGGAAGGCGCAGTGGACATCGACCAGCGGGGCGCCGCGGAAGCAGGGGTCGGCCTCCGCGAGCGCCACGAAGTCGACGCCGCGGGCCCGGGTCATGTCGGTGAAGCCCTCGTCCATCCAGCGAATGAAATTGGCGTGGAAGACGATGCGCGCGGGGTCGCAGTCGTTCCAATGGACGAGGAAGCGGCGGGAGAATTCCCCCCCGCCGCCAAGGCTCGGCCGATTCAGCCCTTCGCGCCCTTCGGCGCTGCGGTCATCGGACGAGTTCAATCGACCTCCACCAGCACCGCCATGCCCTGGCCGCCACCGGCGCAGGCACCGGCGATGCCGCGCTTCAGCCCGCGCCGCCGCAGCTCCATCGCCACCGACAGCACGCAGCGGATGCCGGTCGCGGCCAGCGGATGGCCGAAGGCGATGGCACCGCCATTCACGTTGAAGCGGTCATGCGGCACGCCGAGTGTGCGGCGGACCGCCTCCGCCTGGGCGCCGAAGGCCTCGTTGATCTCGAACAGGTCGATATCGGCGATGGTCAGGCCGAGCTTTTGCAGCAGCGCCAGGGTGGCCGGAACCGGGCCGATGCCCATGACCTCGCCGGGGACGCCGGCAACCGCCGCGGCGAGGATGCGGCCGAGCGGCTGGGTACCGCCCGCCGCCGCCGCCTTGGCCGTGGTCAGCACCACGGCGGCGGCGCCATCGACGATGGCGCTGCTGTTGCCGCCGGTCTGCACGCCGCCGAAGACCGGGGCGAGCTTGGCCAGTACCTCGATCGGGGTCGGGCGGATATGGCTGTCCTGCGTCACTTCGGTGACCTTGCGCGGCAGCTTCAGCTTGCGGGTCTTGAGGCCGGGGCCTTCGTAGGTCGCCTCGACCACCGGGGCGATCTCGGCGGCGAAGCGGCCGGCGGCGACGGCGTCCAGCGCGCGGGTGAAGCTGGTCGCCGCATAGGCATCCACCTCCTCGCGCGTCACGCCATGCAGCCGGGCAAGGTTCTCCGCGGTGCCGCCCATGGCGGTGGCGCAGCCGGTGTCGAACAGCGCCTCCCACAGGAAGTCCTTGAACTCGACCTGGCCGAGGCCGAAGCCGCCGCGGCTGGTGAAGCTGGCGACCGGGGCGCGGCTCATGCTCTCGGTGCCGACGCAGAGCGCGGCCTCGACCTGGCCGCTGCTGGTGGCGCGCGCGCCCTGGGCGATGGCCTCGAAGCCGGTGGTGCACAACCGCTGCACGCCATGCGCCGGCTTGTCGTCCCGCATGCCGGCATAGAGGCCGATGTGGCGGGCGAAGAACAGGCTATCGAAGCTGGCCTGGATGCAGTTGCCGGCGATGGTCACGCCGATCCGGGCCGGGTCGATCCCGGCGCGGGCGATGGCGGCCCGGGCGGCATGGATCCCGAGATCGGTCGGCGAGATGCCGGCCAGCGCCCCGTTGAAGTCGACGAAGGGGGTGCGGGCGCCGGCGACCAGGGTGGCATCGGCGAAGGTTTCCACGAGCGCGCCGGCGGCATAGCGGGTCCAGTCGGGGGCTTCGGTCGAAACAGGAGCGTTCATGGTGTTGTTTCCTCGGGATTTTGGGCCGCGAGCAGGCGGCGGACACGGTCGAAGCGGGGGTCGGGTTCCCCGGTATAGCGGAAGGTGCCGCTGGCGCGCAGCACCGGGTCGCCATCGGCCCGGACCAGGCATTGGCCGAAGACCATGGTCCGGGTGACCTTCAGCACCTCGGGCCGGGCTTCCAGCCAGGTACCGATGCGGGCGGGGGCGATGAAGTCGGTGGCCAGGGTGATGGTGGTGAGGAAGCGGCTGAGTCCGGCCAGGTGGTTGCAGCCGCCGGTCAGCACGATATCGGCGAAGGCGACCAGCATCCCTCCGTGGCAGAGCTCCACCGGGTTGCAGTGGCGCAGCTCGACCCGGAAGCCGTAGGCAACGAACTCGCCTTCCGGCTTGACCCAGAAGGGACCGACGAGGCTGTTGAAAACGGGTAGCGCATGGTCGGGCAGGCGCAGGTAGCCGGACGGCGGGTCGGTCAAGGCGGGAGGGCTCCGGTGGCGGGCTCCGGGAGCGGGCGGGGGCACGGCCGCGCCGAATGTCCCGCCCGTGCTGGCTGCGGTCAACCTGCGGCCGCCCCTCGCTTCGGGCCTGAGGGCGTGCTGCACTGAACGGCGACGCAGCAAAAGGATCGATCGATGAGCCAGTCCGCCATGGGCACCGATACGGCGGCAGGCCGCATCCCGGTGCTGGATATCGGCCCGATGCTGGCCGGCGTGCCGGGGGCGATGGAAAATCTGGCGGCCCGCATCGCCCGCAGCTGCGAGGATACCGGCTTCCTGGTGCTGGCCAATCACGGCATCCCACAGACCCTGGCCGACGGCTGCTTCGCCGCCGCCGCGGATTTCTTCGCCCTGCCGGACGAGGAAAAGCTGGCGCTGCAGGTGGGGGAGCTGAACCTCGGCTTCCTGCCGACCGGGGCGCAGGTGATCCGCACCTCCACCATCAACCACAACACCAAGCCCAATCTGAACGAGAGCTTCTACATCTCGCGCGATTATGCCGCGGATGACCCGGATATCCTCGCCGGCAAGCCCTTCATCGGGCTGAACCGCTGGCCGTCCGGCATGCCCGGCTTCCGGGCGGCGACCATGGCCTATTACACCGCCATGCAGGCGCTGGCGCAGCGGATGCTGCCGGCCTTCGCGGTGGCGCTGGGCCTGCCGCCCGATTATTTCGCGGCCGATTTCGCCGAGCCGTGCTGCACCCTGCGGCTGATCCGCTACCAGCCGCAACCGGAGGCGGAAGCGAACCGCTTCGGCTTCGCCCCGCATATCGACACGAATTTTATCACCTTCCTGGCGCAATCCGCGCTGCCCGGCCTGGAGGTACGGACGCGGGAGGGCGACTGGCTGCGGCCGCCGGCGATCCCCGGCACCTTCGTGGTCAATACCGCCGAGATGCTCGGGCGCTATTCCAACGACCGCTTCGCGCCGACGCCGCATCGGGTGGTGAATGCCAGCAACCAGATGCGCTACGCCATCCCGTTCTTCTTCGGCCCGGGCAACGACGCCGTCATCAAGGTGGTGCCGAGCTGCACCGATGCGGCCAATCCGCCGAAATACGAGCCGCTGCGCTACCTCGACCATCGCCGCAAGCTGAACCGGACCAATTTCGCCCATCGCCAGCAGGGCGCATGATCGAGGCGGGTATTTGCCTGTCCTCGAGCCGGATTGCCCACATCCTGGGCGATTCCGGTCTGGCGGCATGCCCAAGGCATCGCCCGCCCGCTTGAAGCGGCCCGGTCTTCTGCCGCAGGCTCCCTTGCACCGGATCGTGCCGCAAGGGGAAAGCGCCTGCCCGATACCATCAGCCCGCGCGGCGCCAGCCGCGGCGCGATCGAGTTCATCAAGGTTACCAAGCGCTTCGGCGGTTCGGTCGCGGTCGATGCGCTCGACCTGAAGATCGCGGCGGGGATTTATTGCTGCCTGCTCGGCCCATCCGGCTGCGGCAAGACGACCAGCCTGCGCATGCTGGCCGGGCATGAACGGCAGAGCGCCGGGGATATCCTGCTCGACAACAGCGAGGTCAGCGGCCTGCCGCCGGCCCGGCGCGGCACCGCGATGATGTTCCAGTCCTATGCGCTGTTCCCGCATCTGAGCTGCCTCGACAACGTCGCCTTCTCGCTGCGGATGCGCGGCGTGACCAAGGCCGAGCGGCATGCCAAGGCGCGCGGGATGCTGCGGCTGGTCGAGCTGGAGGCGCTGGCCGACCGGCTGCCGGCGCAGCTTTCCGGCGGTCAGCAGCAACGGGTGGCGCTGGCCCGCGCCCTGGTGACCAACCCTTCGGCGCTGTTGCTGGATGAGCCGCTTTCGGCGCTCGACCCTTTCCTTCGTGGCCGGGTCAGGGCCGAGTTGAAGCGCTTCCAGCGCGAACTGGGGATCAGCTTCGTGCATGTGACGCATTCCCAGGATGAGGCTTTGGCCCTGGCCGATCTGGTGGTGCTGATGCGCGAAGGGCGGATCGAGCAGCAGGGCACGCCGCTCGAGGTCTTCGACGCGCCGCGCACCGCCTTCGCCGCGCGCTTCATGGGCGGGCACAATGTCATCGGCCTGCCGGAGGGCACGATCGCGGTGCGGACCGACCGGATGCGGCTGCTGCCGCCCGAAGGCGGGCTGGTGCCGGCGACCATCCGGGGGATCGAATACACCGGGACCGGCTTCGCCGTGGCGCTGGCCGGCCCGGCGCGGGAGGAATGGACCGCGCTGCTGGACGAGGCGACGCTGCGGGCCCGGCCGCTCGAGACCGGCGAGGCCGTCGGCCTCGGCTGGGAAGCTACGGATGTCCGCCATCTCGCGGCGCCGACGTGAAGGAGAATCCAGACATGGACACGACGATTCGCGCTGGCCGCCGCCAGCTTCTGCAAGGTGCGGCAGGGATCGCCGCCGCCGGCCTGGCGGCACCGGCGGTGCATGCGCAGGGCGCCGTGACCCTGCGCTATGTCGGCACGGCGGTGAACCAGTCCAGGGAGATCAAGGACAAGGTCAAGGAAGACCTCGGGATCACCCTGGAATACATCCCCGTCACCTCGGATGACGTGGTGCGCCGGGCGGTGACCCAGCCGAACAGCTTCGACGTGCTGGACAGCGAATACTGGATGCTGAAGAAGATCATCCCCTCGGGCAATCTGGTCGGGATGGATGCGCGGCGGATCAAGCTGGTCGACGAGATCACCCCGGTCTTCACCAAGGGCGAGATCGCCGGCAAGAAGATCGGCGACCAGGGCACCGCGCCGATGAAGGTCAGCTACCTGCCGACCCAG
>JAQGIA010000009.1 GCA_028291445.1 Belnapia sp. | reverse complement strand
CTGCGAGATCCTGGTCCGCCGCAGCTTCGAGACGATGCTGTGGCTGAAGGACAAGGGCGTGCGCTTCGCCCCGATCTGGGGCCAGCAGGCCTTCAAGGTGGAGGGGCGCTTCAAGTTCTGGGGCGGGTTGACCGTCGCCGCCTATGGCGGCGGGCCGGGCCTGGTGCAGGCCGAGACCGAGATCGCCAGGAAGAAGGGCATCGAGATCCGCTACGCCACCCGGGCGCAGAAGCTGCTGTACGACGGCTTCAAGGTCGAGGGCGTGCAGGTGAAGTCGCCCGGCCGCATCTACGATATCAAGGCGCCGAGTGTGATCCTCGCCGCCGGCGGCTTCCAGGGCGATGCCGAGATGCGCACCCGCTACCTGGGCGCCGGCTGGGAATTGGCCAAGGTGCGCGGCACCCGCTTCAATACCGGCGACGGGATCAAGATGGCGCTGGAGATCGGTGCCAGCCCCTTCGGCAACTACTCCGGCTGCCATGCGGTGCAATGGGATTTCAACGCGCCGGAATACGGCGACCTGGCGGTCGGCGATGCCTTCCAGAAGCACAGCTATCCCTGGTCGGTGCTGATCAACGCCAACGGCCGCCGCTTCCTCGACGAGGGCGCCGATTTCCGTAACTACACCTATGCCAAATACGGCCGGGTGGTGCTGGAGCAGCCGGGCAATTTCGCCTGGCAGGTCTTCGACCGGAAGGTCGAGAAGCAGCTGCGCGACGAATACCGCATCAAGCAGGTGACCAAGGTGCGCGCGGATACGCTGGAGGAGCTGGCCGGCAAGCTCGAAGGCGTCGACGGCAAGGCCTTCCTGGAGGAAATCCGCGCCTACAACGCGGCGGTGAAGCAGGACGTGCCCTTCAACCCGAACATCAAGGACGGCCGCTGCACCGAGGGGCTGCCGATCAACAAGTCCAACTGGGCGAATACCATCGAGGATGGGCCCTTCGAGGCCTATCAGGTCGGCTGCGGCATCACCTTCACCTTCGGCGGTCTGCGGGTCGACAACCAGGCCCGGGTGCTGGATGCCGACCAGGCGCCGATTGCCGGCCTCTACGCCGCCGGCGAGCTGGTGGGCGGCATCTTCTACTTCAACTATCCCGGCGGGTCGGGGCTGATCAACGGCATGGTCTTCGGCAAGCTGGCCGGGGTCACCGCGACCGCCGACCTGAAAACCAATGCCGGCGGCATGGCGGCGCCGCTACCGGCCTGAGCCGCGGGGTGGGGGCCGCCTATTCCGGCTTGACGTCGGCGGCCTTCACCACCGGACCCCAGCGGTCGTATTCCTGGCCGACGAAGCGGTCGGTCTCCGCCGGGTCCATGTAGAGCGGGTCGCTGGCCATGTCGGTCAGCCGGCGTCGGATGGTCGGTTGGTCGAGGATCTCCTTCAGCGCGGCCGAGAGCCGCTCGATCACCGGCCGAGGCGTGCCCTTCGGCCCGAACAGGCCGGTCCAGGACCGCACCGCGTAATCCGCCACGCCCTGCTCCGCGACGGTCGGGATATCTGGCCGGCTGGGAACCCGAGTGCCGGTGCCGACCGCGAGCAGCCGCACCTGCCCGGCATCGGCCGGACCCACTACCGTCGGCAGGTTGAGGAAGGCGAGCGGCACGGTGCCGGCGACCAGATCGGTGATGGCTTGGCCACCGCCGCGATAGGGCACATGGGTCATGTCGAGCCCGGTGCGAAGGCGGAACAGCTCCCCGGCCAAGTGGTTTGAGGAGCCGACGCCGGAGGAGGCGAAGGTGATGCCCTTGGGGTCCGCCTTCACCTTGGCGATCAACTCGGGGATGCTGCGCACCCCGAGCTGATTCGAGGCGGCGATGACGTTGGGCACGTCGACCAACATGGCGATGCCGACCAGGGCCTGACGCACGTCGTAGCCAAGGTCGGGGGCGATCAGAGGGTGGAAGACGTGGTTCGAGGCGGAGGAGACCAGCAGGGTCAGCCCATCCGGCCGGGCGCGGGCGACCATTCCCATGCCGACGCTGCCGCCGCCGCCGGGCCGGTTCTCGACGATGAAGGGCTGGCCGAAGCGGGCTTCAAGCTGCGGGGTCAGCAGCCGGGCGGCGACGTCGTTGGAGCCGCCGGGTGCCCAGGGCACCAGCAGGGTCACCGGGCGGCTCGGCCAATTCTCCTGCGCGGCGCCGGGCCGGGCCAGCAGCAGCGCGGGGGCGGCGAAGGCGGTACGGCGGGTGAGGCGGGGCATGCGGCGTTTCTCCCGGGTCGTCTCCGGGCGCTATAGGACGGAAAGGCCAAGGGTGGAATGCGTCGGTGATTGCCGCTGGAGTCGGTGCCGGCGCCGCGGCTGGCGGTGTGGCGACAGGGCCGCCGGTCGGCCTTGAGGTGGCTGCATGGGTGCGGCGGTCAGCGGAACAGGCTGACCAGCGACTGCGGCGCCTGGTTCGCGATGCCGAGTGCCTGGGTGCCAAGCTGCTGGCGGATCTGCAAGGCCTGGAGGCGCGCGGACTCCTTGGCCATGTCGGTATCGATCAGCGCCCCGAGGCCGCTCTGCTGGGCGTCCAGGATGGATTTGTTGTAGTTGATCTGGCTGTCGATGAAGTTCGAGTAGCTGCCGAAATTATTGAGCTGCGTCAGGGTATTGGTTATGGCCGTGCCGATCGCTCCGGTGGCCGTCAGCGCCGATGATGCATCGCCACGCGTCCAGGTATTGGCGGCGGAAACGCTGTTGAAGATATTCGTCAGCGCCTTGTAGCCGCTGAAGTTATAATAGGTGCCGGAGCCGTTGGTGATCACCTGGATCCCGAGATTGGCCGGGTCGTTCAGGATGTTCAGGCCGTTGTAGCTGGCATCGGAAATGAAGGACTTGATGTTCTTGGTCAATTCGCCGGCCTGGGCCTGATACTGGCCGCGTTGTTCCGCAGTGATCGTGCCATCCGCCAGCTTCACGGCCACGTCCTGTAGCTTGATCAGTTTGGACGAGACATTCTCGAGCGCGGCATTCGAGACATCGAGCAGGCCCTTGACGCCGCCGAGCTGTTCATTGGCCGAGGTGGTGGCGGAGACCGCGCCGCGGATGCGTTCGGCCACGGCGAATGCGGCACCGTCGTCCTTGGCATCCGCGACCCGGAAGCCGGTCGAGATCCGCTTCTGCGTCGCCGCCAGATCGTCGCTCGTACGGTTCAGGGACTGCAGTGCCACCATGGCACCAACATTGGTATTCACGGAATTCAGCGGCATCGGGCTTTTCCCTTGGCTGGCGACCGCGATCCTCGGGCCGGTTGCGTGCAGTCTGCCGAGGCGGGGTAAAGATAGGATGAAACCCGTGGCGATGTTCCCCACTCGAGGAAGTCCAGGATCGCACCGCCCGCCGGCCGAAGCTTGACTTCACCAACTGTTCAAATGCAGAACCCGAACCAGGGCGGCCAGATCGCGCCGCCCGGCCTGCGCCGCGGCCGCGTCCTCCCGGGGCGACCCGCGCGGCACGCCCGTGGGGCGGCACGCGCAACACTCCCGGCAACGGGAGACCGGAACGGGGTGGATATGACAGCCATGCGCGATACGACCAGCACGGCCACCGCCGGAGACAGCCGCGTGGCGGGGAATTTCACCGCCCGCCGCTATGCCCTGGCCGGACCGGTTCTGGTGGCTTCGCGCCGCTTCGGCGATCACCGCGGTTTCTTCCTTGAGACCTACAGCGCCCGCGACTTCGCCGAACTCGGCATCGCGGATGTCTTCGTGCAGGACAACCACTCGCTCTCGGCCCAG
>JAQGIA010000665.1 GCA_028291445.1 Belnapia sp. | reverse complement strand
GGTCCATGGCGCGGTCGGCCACAACCTGATTGGTCCGGAAAGCACCGGCCTGCTTCAACAGGTTGTCCACCAGCGTGGTCTTGCCGTGGTCAACATGCGCGATGATCGCGACGTTACGAAGTTCCATAAGGGGGCCTTGCTTCATGCGGCCGCAAAGCAAAGCAAAACCCGACCCCAACCCTGCGTTTTGAACGCGGTCGGGGGTCGGGCAGAGCAGGCAGGCGGCTTGTTGCAGCGCACACATAAGGGTTTGCTGCGAAAAAAGCGAGCGCCACATGCGGTTTAGTCATGCGCCGTGCGCTCGCCTTGCATGCGGCGCTTCCCCCGGATGGAAGAAACGCCGCTGGACGAAGGGCTTAGCGGCTCGGGTTACTGCCGGTGCCGCCGCCGCTCGGGGTGCTGCCCGGACGGATTGTGCCGGTACCGGTACCTACCCCGGCGTTGCCACCCTGCATCGGCGCGCCGGCACCTGGCGGCGGCGCACCCACGCCGGGGGAGCCCATGCCCGACCGGCCGCCGGGGCTTGCGCTGCCGGGGCTCGCGCTGCCTTGGGACGGCTGCGTGGTCGTGCCCATGCCGGTGCTCGGCGTGCTGCCCGGATTGCCGGCGCCCGGCGAGCCGGGAGTCGAGCCGCTCAGCCCGCCCGAGCCGCTGGACTGCACCCGGATGATGTGATCCGCCCGGCTCATCGACGTGCCGGCCGGACCGCCGTCGCGCATCCTGCCGGCACCCCAGCCGGAGCCCTCGGCCGGCATGATACCCACGGCATCGGCCCCGGTCGCCGTATCGCTGCCCATGGGGCCGCCCATCGGGCCGCCCGCCATCCGCAGGCCTGCCAGCGCCTGGTCCATCTCGCGCAGCGCAGCGGCACGGTCACGGTCGCGGATGGCGCCGCGCGCCGCCGCCAGCCGATCCAGCACGGGGCCGCTCGCCGGCTGGTCGGCCCGGGAAGCCGGCGCCGCGCGGGTCAGCAACCGGGTCTCGCTCTGCTCCAGCAGATCGGTCGCCTGGGCGGTGCGGCCGGCCCGCAGCGCGGCGCTCGCCGCCTGCACCAACTCGCCGGCATCCTCCCGGTTGGCCGCACGCATCGCCCGCCGCTCGGCGCGGGGACCGCCTTCATGAGCGCCGGCGTGGTGATGACGGTGCATCCCGGCGCCATGGGCCGCGCCAGGCGCTCCGCTCATGCCCTGGCCTGTCGTGCCCTGGCCTGTCATGCCCTGGCCTGGGGCCGGCATCGGCGTGTTCCGCCGCAGCGGCGCATCGGCCTGCTGGGCCCAAGCCTGCCCCACGAGTGCCTGGCCCAGGAAGGCCGGTCCGGCGAGCAGCGCCAGCCCGAGCGTCGAGGCGAGCAGGCGGGACTTGTTCAGGGATTGATTCATGCGGCGTCTCCTTGGGGCCACCGGCCCAGGAGAGAGGCTCCGGCCGGGGCATTCCGGCCTTGGCGTGCCGCCCGCCGGCGATGCTCCGCCGCGGGCCGGGACGCGGCCTGTCTCAGCCCAACACGGAGGCGACGGGGGGGTTCCCCAGCAGCGGGTTCTCCGGCACGGCCACCAGCGCCTTGAGGTTCGCCAGGGGCCGCGCGCCGAAATGGGAAATCACCTCGGCCGCGGCGATCGCGCCCCAGCGGCCGCAATCGACCAGCGGCAGCTTCTGGGTCAGCGCCGCAAGGAAGCCGGCGGCATAGGCATCGCCGGCGCCGGTGGTATCGACCACCTCGGTCGGCACGGCGGCGATCTCGTGCCGCTCCTCGCCGGCGATGACGACGCTGCCCTTCTCGCCGCGGGTCAGCGCCGCCATGCCGACATCCTGGCGGACCAGCGTCGCCGCCGTCTCGAAGTCGTCGGTCTGGTACAGCGAAAGGATCTCGCTCTCGTTGGCGAAGAGGATATCGGTCTCCTCCCGCAGGAAGCGGCGGAAGGC
This sequence comes from Belnapia sp., assembly GCA_028291445.1. Taxonomy (GTDB): domain Bacteria; phylum Pseudomonadota; class Alphaproteobacteria; order Acetobacterales; family Acetobacteraceae; genus Belnapia. The sequence continues at coordinate 3,653 of JAQGIA010000665.1, read as the reverse complement.
GGCGCGGTGGCGCTCCACGCAGAAAGCGTCCGAGAGGCTCAGCGCCACCAGCCGGCCCGCCGCATGCGCGGCGTCGGAGGCCTCGAAGAAGGCCTCCTGCGCCGCCGGCGGGTCGAACAGATAGCCTTCGAGATAGACCACCTTGGCCCGCGCCACCTCGTCCGGGTCCACGTCGGCGGCGGAGAAGGTCACGCAGGCGCCGAGGAAGGTGTTCATCGTCCGCTGCGCATCCGGCGTCACCAGGATCAGGCAGCGGGCGGTGGGGGTCGCCGCCGCCGCCTCGCCGTCCAGCGGGGCAGTCGGGAAATGCACGCCGGCGGCACGGATGTCATGCGCGAAGACCCGGCCGAGCTGGTCGTCCGCCACCTTGCCGAGGAAACCGACCTTGGCGCCCAACGCCGCGGCCACCGCGCAGGTATTGCCGGCCGAGCCGCCCGAGCTTTCGACGCCGGGGCCCATCACGCCATAGAGCTTGTCCGCCTCCCCGGCGTCCACCAGCCGCATGCCGCCCTTGTCGAGGCCATGGGTCACCAGGAAGTCGTCGTCGGCGCGGGCCAGCACATCGACGATGGCGTTGCCGATGCCGAGAATGTCGAGGGTGGGCTCGCTCATGGAACGGAAGACCTCTTGTGCGGTTGCGTCCGGCTGACTGGTTCCGGCCAGGTGGCGCGGCGAATGGCGCTTGGATCGCCGGGATAGCCCCCGCCCCCGCCGGCCGCAACCACAGAGGGTTCCGCCACATGGTTTCCGCTTGCTTCCTCGCACTTCGCCAACTGGGCGACCCCGCCTTCATCGGCCCCCTGGCCAAGGCTTTCGGCGCCGCGTTGCTGGCCTTCCTGGGACTTGCCGCCGCTGCCGCCTGGGCGGTCGGCGGCCTGGCCGGCGGGGATGGCTGGCTCGCCGGCCTCGCCGCGGCGCTCGGCGGGGTGCTGGTGCTGGCCCTGGCGATCTGGCTCTTCGTGCCGGTGATGCTGGGCCTGGCGGGGCTGTTCCTCGATTCCGTGGCCGCGGCGGTGGAGCGGCGCTTCTATCCGCATCTGCCGCCGGCCCAGGGCGCCAGCCTGCTGGCCCAGATCCGGTTCAACCTCGGCTTCGCACTGAAGACCGGCGGCCTCGCCCTGCTGGCGCTGCCCCTGTTGCTGTTCGCCCCCATGGTGGGCGCCGTGGTGCTGTGGCTGATCTCGAGCGTCGCCCTCGGCCATGGGCTGTTCGAGGGTGTGGCGCAGCGCCGGATGGCAGTGGCGCCCGCCCGCGTCCTGCGCTGGCGGCGGGAGGTGCCGGTGCTGGGCATCGGCGCCATCATGGCGGCGCTGTCCCTGGTGCCCGGGCTGAACCTGCTGGTGCCGGTGCTGGGCACCGCCGCGATGACCCACCTGCTGCACCGTGGCCAAGGGCAGGGCCAAGCCACGACCATCAACCCGAAGCAGGGAATGCCGCCCGCGCAACAGGTATGAAACCGCAACAGCGCCGGAATTCGGCATTGGAAACCAGACGCCCGGTTGTGTCGCCGCGACCCGCCGTGTTAGCCCGATGCCTTGGGTCAAGCCGGTGTCGGGATTGCACGGTGCAATGGATGCGCCGCTGTGAAGGGGAATCAGCATGGCCATTTTTGGCCGCAAGCGAGACGACGGGCCGGCCTTGCCAACCAGTGATCCGGGGTCGGGCCAGGCGCCTGCCGCGGGCCCCGGCATTCCCTCGGCCGCCGCACGCGACGCCGATATCGGCGTCCCACCCTACCGCCCAGCTCCGAAGGATACGCCGATGATGTCGATGGCCCCCAAGCCGACCGCCGCCCCCGCCAACCCCTCGCTGGCACCCCGCCCCGCGGCGCCTGCCGCCATGGGCGTGCCGGCCCGCCCGCAGGGCCGTCCGGATGCCGCCGAGCGCCGCACCCTGGTGGTCGGCCGTGGCATCAGCCTGCAGGGCACGGTGACCGATGCCGAGCGGCTGGTGGTCGAGGGCACCGTCGAATCGGAGATGATCCAGGCCGCCGAGCTTTTCGTCGCGCCGACCGGCGTGTTCCGCGGCGAGGTCCAGGTCGAGGATGCCGAGATCGCCGGCCTGTTCGACGGCACCGTGACCGCGCGTGGCTCGCTGATCATCCGCGGCACCGGCAAGGTCAACGGCACCGCCCGCTACCGCAAGCTGTCGGTCGAGGAAGGTGGCCAGATCTCCGGCCGCATGGAAATGCTGAACGAGGGCGCCGCGCCGGTCGTGCCGCGCGTCTCGGTCCCGGCCGAGGCCTGACCGGCAGGGCCCTCCCCAGGAGGGCCTTTCCAGCGGCAGGTCGCCACCCACCCCGTCGCCATCCGGCGACGGGTTCCATCGCAAGCCGTCCCGGAGCCAGCGCCCCCATGGCGCCCCGCCTCCTCCCCCTGCTGCTGGCCACCTGGCCGCTCGGTGCCTGCGCCAATGCGGCGGAGGAGCAGGCTGCTGCCCTGCGCCTGGCGCTGGAAGGCAGCCGCGCCGGGCTTGGCCTGACGGCGCCGGCGACGGCCGGTCCAGCCTCGCGGACCGCCCCGCCCAGCGCACCGATCCTGCTCGCCACGCCAACGCCGGAGGCCGCGCCCGGTGGCCGGCCCGCCGCTGCCGCCCAGTTGCTCGGCCTCGGGCCGGACCTGCTGCGCCGCTGGCTTGGCGAGCCTTCGCTGCGCCGCGCGGAAGGCGAGGCCGAGGTCTGGCTCTATGCCGGCGATGCCTGCGCGCTCGACCTGGTGCTCTACCCCGAGACCGGGGGCGGGGTGGGGCGGCTGCGCGTCGGCCATGCCGCGGCCCGGGCCAACGGCGCGGAGCCGCGTACCGAATCGCATTGCCTGCACGAATTGGCCGCCGCACCGCGACGCCCGCCGATAGTCCCGGCCACTACGGGGAAGCCAGCCGTCCCGGCCACTGTGAGGAAGCCGGCCGTCCCGGCCGCGGCGGGAAAGCCGGCCGCCGACCGGGGCGCCTGACCGACCCGCATGGGCATGTACCTCGATGTCTTCGTGCCGCCCTTCGGGTTGCTGCTGCTCGGCGCGCTGCTGAAGCGCTTCCTGCTGCCGCAGGACGTTGTCTGGGCAGGGATCGAGCGGCTGGTCTTCTGGGCGCTGATGCCGGCGCTGCTGCTTTCGGCCATCGCCTCGGTCGATCTTGCCGCCCTGCCGCTGGGCAAGATGGGTCTGGCCATCTGGCTCACGCTATTGACCGGCGCGGCGGTCAGCCTCGGCCTCGCCCGGTTGTTCCGGGTGGATCATCCGGGCACCACCTCGGTCTTCCAGGGCGGCATCCGCTTCAACAACCTGATGGGCTTCGCCGTCATCGGCGGGGTCTTCGGCGCTGGCGGCACGGCGCTGGGCGCGGTCGCCACCGGCCTCATCGTGCCCTTCGTGCAAACGCTGACGACGCTGGTCTTCGCCCTCGGCCCCACCAGCGGCGGGCGCCTCTCGCCCGGTCGGGTGCTGCGGCAATTGCTGCTGAACCCGCTGCTGCTGGCCTGCCTCGGTGGCTTCGCGGTGGCGTTGCTGGGCGGCCTGCCGCCCGGCGTGTAGCCGCTGCTTCAGTCGCTCGGACAGGCCTCGGTCGCGCTCGGGCTGCTCTGCGTCGGTGCGGCGCTGTCGCTCGGCGCGCTCGGCGGCCGGCTGCCGCTGCAATTGGCGACCAGCGCCATCAAGCTG
>JAQGIA010000659.1 GCA_028291445.1 Belnapia sp. | reverse complement strand
TTCTCGCTGGTTTCCCCGGCCGGCGAGCGGTAGCCCTTCGGCACCACGCCGAGGCAGCGCTTCAGCGCCTCCAGCCCCTTCTCCATCTCCTCGACCTCCTTGTCCGGATAGGCCGGGTCGATCCAGGAATGGGAATAGCTGTGGTGGCCGATCTCATGGCCTTCCCGGAGAATCATCTCGGCGCGGGCCTGGTGCGTCTCCGCGGTCCAGCCGACGACGAAGAAGGTCGCCTTCACGCCTTCTTCCTTCAGCGTCTGCAGGATCATCGGCACGCCGACCTTGGCGCCGTAGGTGCCCTGGCTGAGGATGCCGGGGCGACGCACGTTCTCCGGGTCGCGCGCCATCCACAGCGTCTCGGCGTCGAAGTCGAAGGTCAGCATCACCGCGACCTTGGCCTGGTTCGGCCAATTCACACGCATGTCGATCATCGGGGCGTTCCCATGGTTTCGCCGGCTTCGGGCGGCGGGTGGCGGGCGGCAAGCCAGCCACCATCCACGGCAAGCACCTGGCCGGCAATATAGCTGGCATCGTCGGAGGCCAGAAAGGCGATGGCGGCGGCGACCTCCTCCGGCTTGCCGGCGCGGCGCAGCGGGGTCGGGTCCAGCACCGCGCGGCGGTAATAGGCGCGGCCCAGGTACCCCTCGGTCATCGCCGTCTCGATCACCCCGGGCGCCACGGCATTCACCAGGATCCCCTCCGGTGCCAGCGCCCCGGCCAGTTCGCGCGTCATCTGCGCGACGCCGGCCTTGGCGACGGCATAGGCGGTGGTGCCGGGATAGCCGGTCAGCCCGAAGGTGGAGGAGAGGCTGATGATCCGCCCGCCCGGCCGCGTCAGATGCGGGATGGCGGCGCGGGTCACCCGCAGCACCGCCTTCAGGTTGATGTCGATGAAGCGGTCGATCAGGTCGTCGTCCGAATCGACCAGCGGCTTCGAGCCGCCGATGCCGGCATTGTTCACCAGGATGTCGAGCCGGCCATAGGCCGCCAAAGCGGCCTGCACCAGCACCTCCCCGGCGCCGCGCCCGGCGAGGTCGATGGTCAGGCCATGGGTGAGGCTGGGGGCGCCGAGGCTTGCCGCCATCGCCATCACCTCCGGTGACTGGTCGGCCAGCAGCACGCGGGCGCCGTCGGCCACCAGCCGCGCGGCGGTGGCGGCACCGATGCCGCGCGCCGCCCCGGTGACGATGGCGACGCGGCCGGCAAAGCGATTGGGGTCAGGCAAGGCGGCCTCCATCGACGGGGAGCGCGACGCCGGTGATGAAGCCGGCGGCGCCGCTCAACAGGAAGAGCACGGTCTCGGACACTTCTTCCGCCCGGCCGAAGCGCAGCATCGGGTGGCGGGCGCGGAAGGCGGCTTCCCGCGCGGTGCGGGCGGCATCATCGCCGGCAGCGGCGAAGGTCGCCTCCAGCATCGGCGTCTCGATCGAGCCCGGGCAGACGCAATTGACCCGGATGCCCTCGGCCGCATGCGACAGCGCCAGGCTGCGGGTCAGCATCACCACCGCTCCCTTGCTGGCGGAATAGGCCGGCAGGGTGGCCGAGCCCGCCAGCCCGGCGGTGGAGGCGAAGGCGACGATGGACCCGCCGCCGGCCGCCTGCATCTGCGGCAGCACCGCCCGCACCGCGAGCCAGGTGCCCTTCACGTTCACCGCGAACAACCGGTCCCAATCCGCTTCCTCGACCTGGGCCAGCGGCACCGCGGGGCCGAGCATCCCGGCGGCGGTGACCAGCAGCCGCACCGGGCCAAGCTCGGCCATGGCGCGGATCGCCGCGCCGCCGATATCCGCCGCGCTGGCCGCATCGCCGACCATGGCGATGGCGCCGGGACAGCCGGCGGCGGTCTCGGCCAGCCCCTCGGCGCTGCGGTCGAACAGCAGCAGCCGGGCGCCTTCCCGCGCCAGTCCCAGCGCGGTGGCGCGGCCGAGGCCGGAGCCCGCGCCGGTGACCAGCGCCACCTGGCCGGTGAAGCGATCCTCCCTCATGCTGCCAGCATCCTCCGGGCGACTGCTTCGCCGATCATCACACAGGTGAAGTGGGTATTGGCCCGGCAATCTGCCGGCATGATGGACGCATCGGCGACCCGCAGCCCGGCGATGCCTTTTACCCGCGCATCGGGATCGACTACGCCGCGCGGTTCCTCGTAGGCGGTCATCTTGCAGGTGCCGGCGGCGTGCTGGATATCGCCGGCCTCCTGCAGCAGCAGCGCGTCCAGCTCGGCCGGGGGCAGCGCCGCCGCCTCGGCCATGCTCAAGCCGCTCTCGCCGAAGCTGATGCGCCGGGCGATCCCCGTCAGCGCCCGCTGTGCCGCCAGCCTCGCCAGCCGCGCCACCGCATCGCGCATTCGCAGCAGGTCGCGCGGGTCCGACAGCATGTTCTCCTCGACCACCGGATCCTCCTCCGGCACGGCCGAGGCCAGGGTCACGCTGCCGCGCGAGAACGCCTCGTAGATCGCCGCGCCCACCGCGCCGAGCGGCTGCGGCCTTGCCCCAGGGGGTGCCCAGCCGCGGTGGTTGAAGGCGATCAGGATCATGTCCCGGACCCCCGCCCCGCCGAGGGCACTGGAATAGGTGACGCAGCAATTGGTGTGGCGCTGGTCCGGATCGGTCGCGGCGTATTCCGGCTTCATGTCGAGGCTGGCGCGGACGATCGGGTGGTCCATGAAATTGCGGCCGACCTCCGGCAGGTCGCGCACCACCTCGATGCCGAGCGACCGCAAGGCCGCGCCGGCGCCGATGCCGGAGCGCAGCAGGATCGCCGGGCTATGCACGGCGCCGGCCGAGAGCACCACCTCCCGCGCCCGCAGATCCACCCAGCCCTGACCCTTGAGATGGACGCGGACGCCGGTGGCGCGGCCGTTCTCGACCAGCACCTTGTCGACCAGCGCATCGCCGCGGATTTCGAGGTTCGCCCGGCTGCGCGCCGGTTCCAGGAAGGCCTCGTTGGTCGAGACGCGGCGGCCGTCCCGGCTGTTGATCGGGTAGCAGGAGACGCCCTCGCCGGTGGGGGCATTGAGATCGGCATTCCAGGGATAGCCCGCGGCCAGCGCCGCCGCCTTCAGCCCCAGATCCACCGGCCCCCAGCTTGCTTCCGGCGCGCGATAGACCGGCAGCGGCCCGGACTTGCCATGGCCCGGCGCCGGGTCGTTCTCGATCGCCTCGAAGATCGGCAGCACGTCCCGGCCGGACCAGCCCTCGCAACCCGCCTCGGCCCAGCCGTCGAAGGCGGCCAGCACGCCGCGGATGGCGATCTGCGCATTCACCACCGAGCTGCCGCCCAGCGCCTTGCCGCGCCAGTAGAATTTCGGCTGTTGCGCGGCGGTGCGGCGGGAGACCAGCTTGGGCCAGTGCCATTCCGCCTGCAGTCCCGGGTCATGGATCATCGGGATCGGATTGGCGCTGAGCATGGCCTGCGGCGCCTCCGCCGCGCGCCAGTCCCGGCCGGCTTCCAGCAGCAGCACCCGCCGCTTCGGGTCGGCCGAAAGCCGCGCCGCCAGGGCCGCCCCGGCCGAGCCTGCGCCGACCACGATAACATCATGCATGACGGCTATTTCTCCACCGCCCAGAACAGCGGGATGGCCGAGGGGATCAGGTTCCGCAGCTGCGCCCGATGCGCCGCCGGCTGGGCGAACTGGCCCCAGGGCACCGCCATGGCCTGGCCATAGACGATCTCCTGGATCTGCGCGGCGATCTTCTGCCGGTCCGCCAGGGTGGGCGCTGCGGCGAAGGCATCGAACAACGGCACCAGCGGGCGTTCGCAGAAGAAGCCGCCGTTCAGCGATTCGGTGCAGTTGAAGCCGATGACGGAATTGGTCAGCGGCGATTGCAGGTCGACGCCGAGGGCATGAACGCCGAAGACGCTCCAGCCCTCCCGCCGGGTGCGCCGCGCCAGCACCGAGGCCCAGTCCATCACCTGCATGTCGACGGTGAAGCCGGCCCGCCGCAGCCGGTCGGCCAGGATCTCGGAGGAGACCTTGGCGGCTTCGAGGTCATTGGCCACCAGCACCACCACCGGCTCCCCGGCGTAGCGGGTCTGCTTCAGCGCCGCCTTGGCCGCCTCGATGGAGGGGGCGCGCATGATCGCGGTGCCGGCGTCGTTCTCATAGGGGCTGCCGCAGATGAAGAAGGCATCGCAGGTGCGGGCATAGCGATCCGACAGGCCGAAGCCCGCCATCACCTCGGCCTGGTCGACCAATTGCAGCAGCACGCGGCGGATGGCCGGGTCGGCGAAGGGGCCGGTCGCCGAATTCAGCCGGTAATGGCCGGTGAACTGGTCGAGGCCGGTGAAGCTCTGTACCCGGACGCGACGGTCGCGCTCCAGCACCCGCAGCAGGTCGAAGGGGGCGTATTGGATGTAGTCGATCTCGCCGGATTGCAGCGCCGCCGTGGCGGTCGCGCCATCAGGGACCACGCGCAGCTCCAGCGCATCGATCTTCACCACCTTGCCGCCCGCCAGCAGGTCGTTCGGCTCGGCACGCGGCACATAGGCCGTGTTCTTCCGCAGCAGCATGCGGTCGCCGGTGCGATGGTCGGCGCGGCGATAGACGAAGGGGCCGGAGCCGATGATCTCGGTGATGCGCTCGGCACCCGGCGTTTTCGCCAGCCGCTCCGGCAGCATGAAGGGGCCGGGGCTCGAAGTGGTGCCGAGGGTGTCCAGCACCAGTCCGAAGGGGGTGCGGAGCGTCAGGGTGAAGCTCTTCGCATCGGTCGCGTCCAGCGAGGCCGTTGCCGCCAGCAGCCGTCCGCCGAGCGCGCTGCGGGTGCCCCAGCGCTTCAGCGAGGCGACGCAATCGGCCGCCGTCACCGGGGCGCCGTCATGCCACCTGAGGCCATCCCGCAGGCTGAAATTCCAGGTCAGCCCGTCCGGGGAGCTGGTCCAGCTTTCGACCATCTGCGGCTTCACCTGGCCGGCGCTGTCCATGGCGAACAGCGTGTCGAAGACCATGTAGCCGAAGGTGCGGGTGATATAGGCGCCGGTGAAATGCGGATCGAGCGTGACGATCTCCGCTTCCAGCACCGCCGAAAGGGTTTGGGCCTGGACCGGCCGCAGGGCGGGTGCCAGCGTGAGCGCCAGGGCGAGCAGCAGCAGCCTGGCGGCGAATGATCCGATCATGCGGGTCTCCGGAGGAGCCGGCATGCTATGCGGTCGAAGCCGCTTGGCAATCCGTCGCATCCGGCGTTTCTTCGGCAGGCCGACAGCCATGGTGGAAATGACGGCAGCGCCCCGGGCATTTGCCCGTCGCGGCAGCGACAAGATTGCTCCGCGCAGCGGCACAAGGTTGCTTCGCGGCAGCGCCACGAGGGGAACGGGATGCGCATCGAGATTCTCTGCACCGGCGACGAGATCCTCACCGGTAAAACCATCAACACCAATTACGGCCATATCGCCCGCCGCCTGGTCGAGCTCGGCCTGACCGTGCATTGGGGCACCGTCGTCGGCGACGACCGGCCCAGCCTGCGCGCCGCCTTCGCCGAGGCCGCGCTGCGGGCCGATGCGGTGATCGTCAACGGCGGGCTCGGCCCGACCGTGGATGACCTCTCCCAGGAGGTCGCCGCCGAGGCGGCCGGCGTGCCCCTGGTGCTGCACGAGGAATGGCTGGCGCGGATCGAGGGCTTCTACGCCCGCCGCGGCCGCGTCATGCCGCCGAACAACCGCAAGCAGGCCATGCTGCCGGAGGGCGCCGAGTTCATCGACAACCCGATCGGCACCGCCTGCGGCTTCGCCGTCACCCTCGGCCGCGCGCGATTCTTCTTTACCCCCGGCGTGCCGCGCGAGATGAAGCGGATGCTGGAGGAACAGCTTCTCCCCCGGCTGCTGGCGCAGGGCGGGCTGCCCGGCGTGACGCGGCTGAAGCGCTTCCATAGCTTCGGGATCGGCGAAAGCCGGGCCGACCAGATGCTGAGCGACATCCCCGGCCTCGAGGAGGGCGCGGTGAAGCTCGGCTTCCAGTCCCACTACCCGCAGCTCGAGACCAAGCTCGCGGTCCGCGCCGCCGATGCCGCCGAGCTGGAGCGCCTGCTCGGACCGATCGAGGCGGAGGTGCGCCGCCGGCTCGGCAATTTCGTGCTGGCGGAAGACGATGCCTCGCTGGAAAGCGTCATCCTCGATGCGCTGCGGGCGGCCGGCGGCACGCTGGCCCTGGCCGAGATGTTCACCGGCGGCGCCATTGCCTCACGCCTGGCGCGGCAGCCTGGCGCCGAGGGGCTTTTCGCCAGTGGCGTGGTGGCGCCGGCGCTCGACCGGCTCTGCGCCAGCATCGGCATCCCCGCGCCGGTGGCGGTCACCCCCGAGGCTGCCGCAGCCGTCGCCCAGGCCCTGCGGGCGGGCAGCGGTGCGAGCCATGCCCTTGCCGTGCTGGTCGCCCCCGACCCCGGGCCGGACAGCCGGGACTGGGGCGGGGTCATCTGCATCGGCCTCGCCACCGAGGATGCGGTGGTCACCCGCCGGGCGCGGCTGACCAATGGCCGCGACTGGGTGCGCCAGGGGGCGACCGAGATGGGCCTCGATTGCCTGCGCCGCCTGCTGCTCGGCCTGCCGGTCGATGAGCCGGTGGACTTCGAGCAGCGCTGAAGCCGCACCTGCCAGGAACGCAGTATTGAGCAGGAAGGCGATGCTTCGGCCCGCCGGGCATCGTCATAGGACCTATGATCGAGGGGATTGCCGCAGGCGGAGAAGCCAGCATCATGACCCAATTCTCTGTTTCACTCGTCGATCATGCGACCGGTTCCACCGCGGATTGGCGGAAGGGCCTGCTGAAGACGATCCAGGACCTGTTCGATGAATGCATAGCGCCGACTTCGGTGCACCAGGTGACGGTGGCCTGGGGCGCCGGCGGCGCCACGGATAACCTGGTGCTGCATTTCGTCGAGGATGTGGACCATTCCTATGTCCAGGCGAAATTGCCTGGTGCCGCGCTGAAGGAGCATATCGGTGGCCATACCCGCACGCAGGGCAAGGTCTCCGGCTCCGAATTCTACCGCCTGATCGGCATGAGGGACGACCGGAAGCAGTACAGATACGCCGCCTATGCCAAGGTCGCGCTGCATGAGAGCCTGCACAACCTGTTTCCTGGCTGGTCCGAAAGCGACATGCACGGACCGGCCGGCGGGGGCGGCCTGGCGGCATCCCCGCCGCAGGTTCCACCGACCGAGAAGAACAAGGAAATGCTGGTGCGCGGCCTCTCGGTCAAGAACGAGCAGTTGCTGTAGCACCGGGCGTCGTGGCGCCCGGGGGCTGCGGCAGGATGGGGCGGCTACTCAGCCGCCTCCGCCCGCATCTCCTCGAAGACCTCGCGCGCCACCAGCAGCGCCTCCCGCACCGAGGGGGCGCCGATGTAGCCGGCGGTATGCAGCAGCGCCTCGCCCAGCTCCGCCTCGGTCCAGCCCTGGTTGCGCGCCATCCGCAGATGGATGCGCAGCTCCGGCCAGGCGGCCGTGGAGGTATCGGTGATGACGGTGATCAGCGCCCGGGTCTTCAGGTCCAGCCCCGGCCGGGTCCAGAGCAGGCCGAAGACCGCCTCCCGCGTCCAATCGGCGAAGCCTTCCATCAACGGGTCGTTGTAGACGGTCTTGGCCATCTTCTCGGCCATCGCCGCGCCCATCAGCTCCTGCCGTACCGCCGAGCCCTTCTTGTGCATCGCGCTCTTGGCCATGGTTCCTGTTCCCTTCGTTGCGCGGGGCAGCCTAGCGCCAATGGCGGGGTCGGGACGATAGTCAGTCGTCCGATTGTGCCTATAGTGACAGTCGAACATTGAGGATGTGGCGGGTGAGCGAGCAGACCATCGATGCACGGGCCCCAGTGGCCGCTCCCGTTACGGCCGCTCCCGTTGCGGCCGCACCCGCTGCGGCCAGCCAGGCAACCAGCAGCACCACCTTCGCGGTGATCCTCTCGCTCAGCTTCTGTCATTTCCTGAACGATCTGATGCAGTCGCTGGTCCCGGCGATCTACCCCATCCTGAAGACCTCCTATGGGTTGGACTTCGGCCAGATCGGCCTGATCACCCTGGCTTTCCAATGCACCGCCTCGCTGCTGCAGCCGCTGGTCGGCATGGTCACCGACAAGCGGCCGATGCCCTATTCGCTCCCCGTAGGCATGGGCTTCACCCTGGTCGGGCTGGTGCTGCTGGCGCATGCGGGCAGCTATCCGCTGATCCTGCTGGCGGCGGCGCTGGTCGGGATGGGCTCCTCGGTCTTCCACCCGGAAGCCTCGCGCGTGGCGCGGCTGGCCTCCGGCGGGCGCTACGGGCTGGCGCAATCGCTGTTCCAGGTCGGCGGCAATACCGGCTCGGCGGCGGGGCCGCTGCTGGCCGCCTTCATCGTGGTGCCGCAGGGCCAGCGCAGCCTGGTGTGGTTCTCGGCGGCGGCGCTGCTCGGGATGATCGTGCTGGTGCAGGTCGGCGGCTGGTACGCCCGCAACCGCACCGCGCGGCCCGCCGCCAAGGGGCGCGCCGCATCCGGTGCCGCGCCGCTGTCGCGGGCAAAGGTCGGGCTGGCGATCGCCGTGCTGGTGGCGCTGCTGTTCTCGAAGAACGTCTACACGGCCAGCCTCAGCAGCTACTACACCTTCTACCTGATCGATAAATTCCACATTTCCGTGCCGCTCGCCCAGATGTTCCTCTTCGCCTTCCTCGCCGCCCTGGTCGTCGGCACGCTGATCGGCGGGGCGCTGGCGGACCGGATCGGCCGGGTGCCGGTGATGTGGTTCTCCATCCTCGGCGCGCTGCCCTTCACCCTGGCGCTGCCGCATGTCGGGCTGGCGCTGACCGGGGTGCTCTCGGTCCTCATCGGCATCATCATGGCCTCCGCCTTCTCCGCCATCCTGGTCTATGCGCAGGAACTGATGCCGGGCCGGGTCGGGTTGGTGGCCGGGATGTTCTTCGGCTTCTCCTTCGGTCTCGGCGGGCTCGGCGCGGCGGCGCTGGGCGAGCTGGCCGACCTCACCAGCATCGGCACCGTCTACCGGGTCTGCGCCTACCTGCCGGCGCTCGGCTTGCTCACCGCCTTCCTGCCACGCCAAAAAGGGTAATCCGACCGGCACGCAATCCGACCGCTACCCAATCCGATCGGCACGCAATCCGATCGGCACAAGGAGCTGCCCATGCTGCCCTCGCAACGCGACCTCTTCGATATCCCGCGTGCGGTCTGCTACCTCAACGCCGCCTCCTGGAGCCCGCTGCCGCTGGCGGTGCGGGATGCCGGGCTCACCGGCGTTGCCCGCAAGCTGCGCCCATGGGAGGTCGAGGTAGGGCAGCCCGCCGCCCAATTCGCCCGCGCCCGCGCCGCCGCAGCGGCGCTGATCGGCGCCGAGGCCACCGATATCGCCCTCATCCCCTCGGTCAGCTACGGCATCGCCACCGCCGCCCGGGTGCTGCCGGCCCCAGCCGGGACACGGGTGCTGCTGCTGGAGGACGACCATTCCTCCCCGGTGCTGGAATGGCTGGGCCGGGCGGCGGCGCAGGGCTTCACGGTCGAGGTGGTGCCCCGCCCGGCCGATGCCGATTGGACCGCCGCAGTGCTCGCCGCCATCGACCGGCCGGACGCCCCGCCGGTTTCGGTCGCCTCCATCTCCTCGGTGCATTGGGCGGATGGCGGGGTGCTGGACCTCGGCTGGATCGGGGTCGCGCTGCGGGCCCAGGGCGCGGCGCTGCTGGTGGATGCGACGCACGGCGCCGGTGTCATGCCGCTCGATGTCATGGCGCTGGGCGTGGATGCGCTGATCTTCCCGACCTATAAATGGGTGCTCGGCCCCTATGGCCGCGCCTTCCTCTACCTCGCCCGCCGCCACCAGGGCGGCATCCCGCTGGAACAGACCGCCGCCGCCCGCCGCTCGGTCGATGCCGAGACGGCGCCCTACCTCGCCGACATCGGCTATGGGGAGGGCGCCCAGCGCTTCGACATGGGGGAGCGCGACCATTTCATCGGCCTCGAGATGGCCTCGGTCGGGATGGAGCTGATGGCCCGCTGGGGCACCGCGGCCATCACCGGACGGCTGAAATTCCTGACCGACCGCATCGCCGAGGGGCTGACCGAGGCGGGCATGCTGGTCCGCATGCCGCCGGCCGCGCTGCGGGCGCCGCACCTGCTCAGCCTGGAATTCCCCGAGGGCATGCCGGCCGGCCTGGTCGAGCGCCTGGCCGAGGCGGGCGTGCATGTCGCCCGGCGGCTCGGCCGGATGCGCATCAGCCCGCATGTCTACAACGACGAAGCCGATGTGGACCGCTTCCTGGCGGCCTTCCACGATGCCATGGCGGAGGCCCGTCCCTAACAGCCCGTCCCTAACCAGCCCCTCCCTAGCCCGCCTGTCCCTGAGTTTCCCGCATCTCCCGCACGATCGCCCGGATTGCCCGCTGCGCCCGGTGCCGCGACAGGCCGGTATGCACCACCCGGTCGGCCCGCCGCCGCTTCTCGCGGTCCGGCATCTGCCGCGACAGGATGTAGTCCAGCCGCGCCGGGGTCATGCCCGGCCGGCGCAGCACCCGCCAGCGCTGCACCGCCGCCGGCGCCGTCACCACCACCACCAGGTCGCAGCGGCCGGCGCCCTTGGTTTCGAACAGCAGCGGGATATCCAGCACCACCAGCCGCGCGCCCCGGCGCCGGGCGGCGGCATGGAAGCGCCGTTCGGCCTCGCGCACCAGCGGATGAATGATCCGTTCCAGCCGGACCAGCGCGGCGGCGTCGCCCAGCACGGCGCGGCGCAGCGCCTCGCGGTCCACCTTGCCGTCCCGCACCGTGCCGGGGAAGGCGGCGCCGATCGGCGCCACCGCCCGGCCGCCACGGCCTTGCAGGAGATGCACCGCGGCATCTGCATCGAAGACCGGCACGTGCAGCCGGCGGAAGGTATTGGCGGCGGTGGACTTGCCCATGCCGATGCCTCCGGTGAGGCCGAGGACCTTCATCGCGCCGGGATATCCCCGCCGACGAATTCCCGCAGCTCGGCATCCACCACGGGCGCCATGCCGAACCAGGCCTCGAAGCCTGGCCGGGCCTGGTGCAGCAGCATGCCCAGCCCATCCACCGCCAGCAGCCCGCGCGCCCGGGCGGCGGCCAGCAGCGGCGTCTCGCGCGGGACATAGACGATGTCGGCGACGACCGCGTCCGGCGGCAGCGCCGCCAGGTCGATCGCCAGCGGCGGCTGGCTCTGCATGCCGAGCGAGGTGGTGTTCACCAGCATCGCGGCACCTGCCAGCGGCGGCGCGTCGGCGAGGCTGATCGGCCCGCC
>JAQGIA010000588.1 GCA_028291445.1 Belnapia sp. | reverse complement strand
CTGACCCTGCAGGTGGTCGGCGGCATCGCCACCCGTTGGCGGCCCTTTCTCGCCCGGCATTCCTTTCTGGCGGTCTGGCTGGCCTATTGCGGCGTTGCGCTGGGGGCCGCGGCGCTCGGCTGGGCCTTGCAGGTGGTGCTGGGCTGGCACCTCGTGCCGACTGCGCCGGCGCTCTACCAGGTCATGCTCGGCGCCGGGCTTTACCCCAGCCTTGCCGGGCTGCTGACCTGGGTGCACGAGGCGATGACCCGCGCGGAGACCGCGCCTTGACCAATCTCGCGGAGACCGCGTCATGATCGGCTTTCGCCGGGGTGAACACGCTGCTGGCTCCCGGGTTGGCGGCATGGGGGCCAAGGGCGTGCGGAAGGAGGAGGAGCGTCGGCGCGGCGTCTTCACCCGCCGCGCCCTGCTGCTCGGGCTCGGCCAGGTGGGGTTGTTCGGCTTCCTCGGCAGCCGGCTGTACCGGCTGCAATCCGAGGATGGCGAGCGCTACAAGACCCTGGCCGAGGAGAATCGCGTCTCCGCCCGGCTGATCTCGCCGCCACGCGGCCGGGTGCTGGACCGTGCCGGCACCGTCGTCGCCGGCAACCGGCTGAACTGGCGTGCCCTGCTGGTCGCCGAACAAACACAGGACGTCGGCGCGACGCTCGAGACCTTCTCCCGCATCGTGCCGCTGACCGACCAGGAGCGCGCCCGGATCGAGCGCGAGGTGCGCCGTCGCCGGCGCTTCGTCCCCGCCATCGTCCGCGAATTCCTGAGCTGGGAGGATATGGCGCGGATCGAGGTCAATGCCCCGGACCTGCCCGGCATTCTCATCGATGTCGGCACCACCCGCCTCTACCCCGAGGCCGAGCACCTCGCCCATCTCGTCGGCTATGTCGCCCCGCCGGCTGAGCGCGACATGGATGGCGATCCGCTGCTCGAACTCCCCGGCATCCGCGTCGGCCGGGCCGGGATCGAGCGGCACCACGACCTGCTGCTGCGCGGCCGGGCCGGCGCCGTCCAGCTGGAGGTGAATGCCGTTGGCCGGGTCATCCGCGAACTGGACCGGCGCGAGGGCGTGCCCGGACAGGATGTGCAGATTTCGGTCGATGCCGAGTTGCAGAAGGCGCTGCGTGGCCGGATCGAGGAAGGCACCAGCGTGGTGGTGATGGATGTCCGCAACGGCGAGCTGATCGCCATGGCCTCCCAGCCCTCGTTCGACCCCAATGTGTTCAATGCCGGCGTCTCCGGCGCGCAATGGCGGGAATGGACCCGCAACCGGGCGACGCCGCTGATCAACAAGGCGACCAATGGGCTCTATGCGCCGGGCTCCACCTTCAAGATGATGGTCGGGCTGGCGGCGCTGGACGCCCGGGTGGTGACGCCGGCCGACCGGGTCTTCTGCCCCGGCCATATGGACCTCGGCGATACCCGCTTCCATTGCTGGAACCGCAACGGCCATGGCAGCCTCGACATGCGCAGCGCCATCAAGGCGTCCTGCGACGTCTATTTCTATGAAATGGCCAAGCGCGCCGGCATCAATCGCATCGCCGCCATGTCGAAGCGCTTCGGCCTCGGCGTGGACCTGGATATCGAGCTGCCGGGCACCCGCCGTGGCTTGGTGCCGACCCGCGAATGGCGGGAGGCACAGGGAAAACCCTGGAACCTCGGCGATACCATCGTCCATGGCATCGGCCAGGGCTTCTACCAGCTTACCCCGCTGGCACTGGCCACCATGACGGCGCGGCTTGCCTCCGGCCGGGCGGTGCAGCCGCATCTCACCCGCGCCATCGGCGGCCGGGCGGTGCGCGGCGTGCGGGCCGAGGACTGGCCCAGCCTCGGTATCCCCGAGCGCGACCTGAAGCTGATGCGCGACGGCATGTGGGCGGTGGTGAACGAGGATGGCGGCACCGGCAAGACCGGCAAGCTACCCGGCCAATATGGCGCCATGGCCGGCAAGACCGGCTCCGTTCAGGTCCGCCGGGTGACCCGCGAACAGCGCGAGCGCGGCTACAAGGCGGAGAACCAGCCGCGCGAATGGCGCCCGCATGCGTTGTTCGTCGGCTTCGCCCCGGCCGACAACCCGCAATACGCCGTCAGCGTGGTGGTCGAGCATGGCATCAGTGGCTCCGCCGCCGCCGCCCCCATCGCCCGGGATGCGCTGGTCGAGGTCTTCAACCGGCTGCGCGTGACGCCTCCCGGACCGCGCGTCGCTGATGTGCGCCCATGAGCGGTGCCTATGAACGCCGGCTGCTGACGCGGGACCGCGGCACTGGCGTGCTGCAGAAGCTGTGGCAGATCCCCTGGAGCTTCGTGCTGCTGCTCTGTGCCGTCGCCGCGGTCGGCTATGTCGCGCTTTATTCGGCCGGCGGTGGGGCGGAGCCTTACGCGACCAAGCATGCGCTGCGATTCGGCTTCGGCCTGGTGCTGATGGTCTCGATCGGGCTGGTCGATATCCGCGTCATCGCCCGCTTCGCCTGGGTCGGCTATGCCGGCGGCATCGCATTGCTGGTGCTGGTGCTGCTGCATGGCAACGTGGGGAAAGGCGCGCAGCGCTGGATCGACATCGGCCCGCTGCAACTGCAACCCTCCGAGTTGATGAAGATCATGCTGGTGCTGGGCCTGGCCGCCTGGTTTCAGCGGGCAAGCTGGGAGCGGATGGGCAATATCCTGTTCCTGGTCCCCCCCGCGCTGATGGTGCTGCTGCCGGTCGGGCTGATCCTGAAGCAGCCCAATCTCGGCACCGCGCTGATCACCGGCATGGTCGGCGCCGGGGTGTTCTTCGCCGCCGGCGTCCGTTGGTGGAAATTCGCCATCATCGCCGCTGGCGTGGCGGTCGCCGCGCCCATCGCCTACGACCATCTGCATGATTATCAGCGGGCCCGGATCACCACCTTCCTCGACCCTGAGAGCGACCCGCTGGGGGCTGGGTACAACATCATCCAGTCGAAGATCGCGCTCGGCTCCGGTGGGCTGTGGGGCAAGGGTTTTTTGCAGGGCACCCAGGGGCATCTGAATTTCCTTCCCGAGAAGCAGACCGACTTCATCTTCACCATGATCGCCGAGGAATTCGGCCTGGTCGGCGCGCTGTCCGTGCTGGGGCTGCTGGCGCTGGTGGTGGTGTTCTGCTTCGCCGTGGCGCTGCGCTGCCGGCATCAGTTCGGCCGGCTGCTGGCAGCCGGCCTCGGCACCAATTTCTTTCTGTATGTCTTCGTCAATGTCGCCATGGTGACTGGCTCCATTCCGGTGGGCGGCGTGCCGCTGCCGCTGATTTCCCACGGCGGCTCAGCCATGCTGACCACCATGCTCGGCTTCGGCCTGCTGCTGTCGGTCTTCGTGCACCGGGATGCGGAATTCGGCCCGGCACGGGATTGAGCAGATTGGGGCTGGACAAAGCCGCAGCGGAAGGTAAGAAGCGCCTCCCAGGTGCGGGGCCGGATGTGGTCCTGCCCAGATGGGCGCCTAGCTCAGTTGGTAGAGCAGCTGACTCTTAATCAGCGGGTCGTTGGTTCGAATCCACCGGCGCCCACCAGTTCTCAAGCGCGGGGGCACACCGGAGGCACATCGCCAGCCCCCACATTGCGCCATTTTACCCATCCTCGGCCGCTCCCTCAGATCGTTTCGCGAGCCTTCAACCGACCGGCTTAGGGTAGGCCGGGAGGCCCCACGGCTGCGGGCCTTTGCGCTCCCCCGTCCGGATTGATCACGCTTTGAAGCGCAGCGTCTCCCGCGCGTTCGCGATCAGTTCTTCGATGCAAGCCTCGAAGCCCGCGGCGGCTTCGGGGTTACCCTCCCGCTCGATTAGGGCGAGCGCCTTCGGTGCGCCGGCCATTAGGGCGTGCAGCGCCTGGTCGAGCAGCTCAGCAGATCTCTCAACGGCCACACCGTCGCGCATCGAGTTCACCACCAGGGCCAGGGCGACACC
>JAQGIA010000581.1 GCA_028291445.1 Belnapia sp. | reverse complement strand
GCATGGCGGTGGGCGGGCTGCTGGCGCCCTTCCTCGGCGCCGGCTTTTACTACAAGACCGGCATGTGGCCCGCCGCCTGCTGGGAACGGGTCTACGAGCCGCTGATCCGCCGCGCCGCCGGCCTCGGCCGCGCCAGCGGACTGGCCGACCCGGATCACTACGACAGCGCCCATGCGCATTGCGACGTGCTGGTGGTCGGCAGCGGCGCCGCTGGCCTGGCCGCCGCCCGCGCCGCCGGCGCCACCGGCGCCCGGGTCATCCGGGCGGAGCAGGACTTCCTGCTCGGCGGCGGACTGCTGGCCGAACCGGCGCAGGAGGAATGGCGTCGCGCCGCCATCGCCGCGCTCGCCAGCATGCCCGAAGTGACGGTCATGCCGCGCACCACCGTCTTCGGTTTCTACGATCACGGCATCCTGGGCGCCATCGAGCGCGTCTCGGACCATCTGGCCGAGCCGCCGCCGCACCAGCCGCGCCAGCGCTTCTGGACGATCCGCGCCGCCGAGGTGGTACTGGCGACCGGCGCACATGAACGCCTCATCGCCTTCCCGGGCAATGACCGCCCGGGCGTGATGCTCGCCGGCAGCGCCGCCACCTATGCCAATCGCTGGGCGGTCTGCGCCGGTGAGACCGCCGCCCTCTTCACGACGCATGATGCCGCCTATGCCAGCGCCTTCGCCCTGGCCGAGGCCGGCGTCCGCATCGCCGCCATCATCGACCCCCGCGCCGATAGCCCTGCCATGCAGCAGGCACGCGAGGCCGGCTTCACCATCCATGCCAGGGCCGAGGTCTGCGGCACCATCGGCGGCTTGGCGTTGCGCGGCCTGCGCTACCGGGCCACCGGCGGGGCCGGCCAGGCCGCCGCGCTGCCGGCCGATCTGCTGCTGCTCTCGGGCGGCTGGAACCCGGCCGTCCACCTCGCCAGCCAGTCCGGCGCGCCGCTGGTCTGGGACGAGGCGCTGCAAGCCTTCCTACCCGGCGCACCGGTGCAACGGGAGCGCAGCGCCGGCGCCTGCCACGGGGTCTTCGGGGTCGCCGCCGCCGCGGCCGATGGTGCCGCCGCCGGTGCCGCCGCCGCCAAGGCCGCCGGCTTCACCCCGCTGCCCGCAGCCGAGTTGCCGCAGGCGACCGATGCCGACTACCGGCCGCTGCCGCTGTATGAGGTGAAGGCAGCCGGAAAAGCCTTCGTCGATCTCCAGGATGACGTGACCGCCGCCGATATCCGCCTCGCCCACCGCGAGGGCTTCACCCATATCGAGCACGCCAAGCGCTACACCACCCATGCCATGGGCACCGATCAGGGCAAGACCGGCGGCATCGTCGGTGCCGCCGTATTGGCCGAGGCGCGTGGCCAATCCATCGGCGTGGTCGGCCTGCCGCGCTTCCGCCCCTATAGCAGCCCCATCGCCTGGGGCGCCCTGGCCGGCGAGGGCGTCGGCCGCCATTTCCAGCCGGCCCGCCGCACCGCCCTGCACCGCTGGCACGATGCCGCCGGCGCGGTCTGGATGGATGCCGGCGTCTGGAAGCGCCCGGCCTACTACCCCCGCGCCGGCGATGCGGACCCTTGGGCCAGCGTCATGCGCGAGGCCCGCGCGGTGCGGCAGAAGGTCGGCATCTGCGATGTCTCGACCCTCGGGAAAATCGACGTGCAGGGGCCGGACGCTGCCACTTTCCTCGACCGCATCTATGCCAATACCTTCTCCACCCTGCCCATCGGCCGCGCCCGCTACGGGCTGATGCTGCGCGAGGATGGGATCATCCTCGACGACGGCACCACCAGCCGGATCGGTGCGCACCACTACTTCGTCACCACCACCACGGCCCAGGCCGGCGCGGTGATGCAGCACCTGGAATTCCACCTGGCGACTTGCTGGCCGGAGTTGGATGTCGCGCTCGCCAGCGTCACCGACCACTGGGCCAGCATGTCCATCGCCGGGCCCCGCGCGCGCAATGCCCTCGCCCCGGTCATCGCCGGGCTCGACCTGAGCGATGCCGCCTTCCCCTTCATGGCGGTCGCCGATTGCCTGGCCGCCGGCGTCCCTGCCCGGCTGTTCCGCCTCAGCTTCTCCGGCGAGTTGGCCTATGAGATCGCCGTCCCCGCCGGCCATGCGGAACGCGTCTGGCGCGCCGTGCTGGAGGCCGGCGCGCCGCATGGCATCGAGCCCTATGGCGTCGAGGCGCTCGGCCTGCTGCGGATCGAGAAGGGCCATGTCGCCGGATCGGAATTGAACGGCCAGACCACCGCCGTGGATTGCGGGCTGGGGCGGATGCTGAAGAAGCGCGGCGACTTCATCGGCCGCGTCCTGGCCCAGCGCCCCGGCCTGCTGGACCCCGCGCGGCCCCGCCTGGTCGGCCTGCGCAGCGTCGATCCGGAACGTCAGATCCGGGCCGGCGCGCATCTGGTGGAACCCGGCAGCACCACCAGCCTCGGCTGGGTCACCAGCGTCACCCGCGGCGTGGCGCAGCCCGGCTGGATCGGCCTCGCCATGCTGCAGGATGGCGAGGCGCGCCTGGGCACCACCCTGACCGCTGCCAATCCGCTGTTCGACGAGGCGGTGCCGGTCGCCATCTGCAGCCCGCACCACTACGACCCGGAGAACGCCCGTGTCCGCGGTTGAGCCCTTGGGTGAACCCGTTCCCGTGCTGGCCGGCTTCCTGCCGCCGGACCTGCCCGGCCCGGCGCCGCTGCGCATCCTGCTGCCGGCGCGCGAGCTGGTGCAGGTCACCGCCCGCCGTGGCGCCATGGTGGGCGGCGCCACATTGGGCGGCCTCGGCCTGGTCCTGCCGCCGCCCG
>JAQGIA010000572.1 GCA_028291445.1 Belnapia sp. | reverse complement strand
CCGCGGTGCCGACCCCGTCGCCCGCGCCAAACCAAGGCCAGGGGCAAGGCCGGGCGCTGCCGGAGCCGGCGCAGGAACTGTTGCGCGGCCTGTTCGGCCGGGGGAGGTAGCGGGAATGAAGCGATTCTGGGAGAGCGTCGACCTGGCCCCCCAGCCGGGCGGCTTCGGGGTGATGTTGGATGGCAAGCCGCTGCGCATCCCGGGCGGCGGGCCGCTGGTGATGGCCTCGCCGCGGCTGGCCGAGGCGGTGGCGGCGGAATGGGCCACGGCCGGCGGCGGTGCCAAGGGCGGCACGATGTCCATGGCCGAGCTGCCGCTGACCCGGCTGGCCGGCACTGCGCAGGAACGCATCGCCACCGACCCGGCACCGATGGTCGAGGGCTTGGCGAAATACGCCGAGACCGACCTGCTGTGCTACCGCGCGGCGGATGAACGGCTGGCCGCCTTGCAGGCGGCGGAATGGCAGCCGCTGCTGGATTGGGCGGCGTTGCAGCATGATGCGCCGCTGCGGGTGACCACGGGCATCATGCCGGTGCCGCAGGACCCGGTGGCGCTGGCGGCGCTGCGCCGCGTGGTGGCCGCGCTCGGCCCGATGCAGCTCGTGGCGCTGGGCGTGCTGGTCCCCGCCTTCGGCAGCCTCGTGCTGGCCTTGGCGGTGGTGCAGCATCGGCTGAGCGCGGCGGAGGCGCATCGGCTGGCGATCCTCGACGAGACCTTCCAGGAGCGATTCTGGGGGCTGGACGCCGAGGCGGCGGAACGGCGCCAGCGGATCCGCGAGGATGTGGCGGTGATCGCCCGGCTGCTGGAGCTGGCGGCATGAAGGCGCATCACCTGATGATCGAAGGCCGGGTCCAGGGCGTCGGCTATCGCGCCTGGATGGTGCGGGAGGCGCGGCGGCTGGGCCTGGAAGGCTGGGTCCGCAACACCGTCGATGGCCGGGTGGAAGCGGTGGTCGCCGGGCCGGAGCCGGCGATGCAGGCCTTGCTGACCGCCTGCCGGCGCGGGCCGCTGCTGGCGCGGGTGGATGCCATCCTGGAGAATTTCGCCGAATTGCCGGAGGGTGAGGGCTTCCATCAGCGGTGAGGCCCCATGGCAATCCTGGTCAGCGGCGCGGCGGGTTTCGTCGGATTGAATGTGGTGGCGGCGCTGCGGGCCGCCGGCGAGGCGGTGGTTGCCTTCGACGCGCTGTCGGCCCCGGCGCGGGCGCCGGACGGCGCCACCTGGGTGCAGGGCGATATCCGCAGCGCGGCGGATTGGGACCGCGCCTTTAGGGCGAGCCCGGTCACCGCGCTGCTGCATGCGGCGGTGGTGACGGCCGGCCCCGCGCGGGAAAGGGCGGATCCGGAACCGATCGTCGCGGTGAATATCGGCGGCGCGGTGGCCGCCGTCCGGGCGGCGGCCCGCCACGGGGTGGGGCGGCTGTTCTATCTCTCCTCCGGCTCGGTCTATGGCCACCCGCCGGCGGGTGGCGGCCCCTATGACGAGGCGACCAGCTGGCCACGGCCGCTGGCGCTGTACGGCATCACCAAGCTGGCGGCGGAGCAGACGGTGCTGCGGCTGGCCGAGGTGGCCGGCATCGCCGCGGCGGCGGCACGGCTGGGCTCGGTCTATGGGCCCTGGGAATGGGCGACGGGAGTGCGGGACACGCTCTCGCCGGCGATGCAGGCGCTGGATGCCTTCGACCGGGATGGCGAGGCGGTGCTGGGGCCGGTGACGCCAGGCGACCAGATCTACAGCCGGGACGTGGCTGCGGGGCTGGTGGCCTTGCTGCGGGCGCCGGCGGCGGTGGGAGTGTTCAACCTCGGCACCGGACGGGTGAGCGATGTGGCGGATTTCTGCCGGGCGGTGGCGCGGGTGAAGCCGGGGTTCCGCTGGCGGATGGCGGGACCGGGGGAGGTGCCGAATGCGGTGACGCATATGCCGCCGCGGGTGGCGATGGCGGTGGCGCGGATCAGGGCGGCGACGGGCTGGGTGGCGGGGTTCGATACGGATCGGGCTGCAGCGGATTTGCTGGCGTGGCGGGCGGGATAGGCGGCCGGCACGGCGTCGCTAAGGGCGATTTTGCCATCCGCCATCCGCCATCCGCCATCCGCCACCAGCGGCCTCAGGCCTGCCGGATCGCGGCGCGGTCAGGGCGGGCCGGCGGGCGGCTCCAGCTCCGGCGCCCGAACCGAGGTGGCTCGGATGCCATTGTTCAGGAAGAACTCGTCGCGTGGTCGCATGTCGGTCAGCACCTCGCCGAGCCGGGGCGTATCGGGCCGCCACATCAGGGGCGGGTTGGCGATCAAGTCCTGCGGTGCTTCGAGCCGGGGATTGCCACGCCGCAGGTGTTGCACGACCGATGCTTCGGCAAGGCGGCCCGGCAGCGCCGCATGATCGATGGGGCTCTCGCTGCCGATCATGATATTGGCCGGGCGCAGCATGACCGCATGCGGGAAGGCGGCCGTGAAGGTCGCCACTGCCCGCCAGGTCGGCGCCCATTGCACGTAGAGGCCGCCAGGGGCCAGCCGCCGCCGGACCAGGGCCAGGTACTCGCTGGAATAGAGCATGCCGCTATGCGAGCTTTCGGCCCGGATCGCATCCGCTTCGATCACGTCGTAGCGCTCCTCGGAGCCGGCGAGGAGGCGACGTCCGTCGCCCTGGACGATATCGAGGCGGGGGTCACCCAGCACGGCAGCCACTGGGCCGCCCGGGTCATCGCTGGCGATCTGCCGCAGCGTGCCGATCGTCGGTGCGACGATTTCCACCATGCGAAGCAACTGCGTGTGCGGCGATACGGTGGCCCCCCAGGGCGTGCCGCCGCTGCCGATCCCGATGAGCAGCACCCGGCGGGGGGCCGGGTGCAGCAGCGGGCCGGCAACGCCGAGCAGCATGTGCTCTGCGAGAAAGGGCTGATAGCCCTGCACATAACCCATGATGAAGAATGATCCGGGCTTGCGTCCGGCATCCGTGCTCGCCCGGAAATAGGCGACGCCCGAGCGGTCCTCGCCCCAGGCCGCGTAGCCGCCGGGCTCCTGCGCGTGCAGGCGGGACCAGAAGGCGGCATTGCCGGGCAGCAGCGCCATCAGCGCGGCACAGGCCATCGCCAGGCCCGCTTCGGGACGCCGCCGGCGCCAGCCGCCGAGTGCCAGCCAGCCGAGGAGCAGGGCGAGGGAGAGCGCCGCGAGGAGGCGCAAGGTCCCCATCGTGCCGAACAGATGCAGGCTGACGAGGCCGGTCACGAGGGAGCCAGCCGCATTGCCGGCGATATTGGCCAGTTGCACCCAGCCGATGCGAGCGCCGACCGAGGCGAGGTCATGCTGAATGGCACGCTGCACGACCGGGAAGGTCATCCCTATCAGGAAGGCGGGCGGACTGACCAGCAGGATGGTCACTCCTAAAGCCAGCAGCAGCGGGCGATCGGCCAGCCGCCACCGGTCGATCGTCAGGTAGCCGTCGAGCGGCCAATACGACAGGGCGAACCACAGGCCGATCAGCAGGATCGTCGCCAGGACGAAGCCGACGGATTGCAGCAAGAAGAAGGTCCGGCGCGGGTCCGGCAGACGGTGCAGAATCCAGGAAGCAAAGGCGATGCCGGCCCCGTCGGCAAGCAGGAACAGGCCCAGCACGGTCGGGAACAGATAGGCATGGAATTGCCCGATCTGGCCCATGACGCGGACCCAGATGATTTCGAGCGCGACGATCACGTAACCGGAGAGGAACACCAGCAGGCACCAGAGCGGCAGGCTGGTGCCAGCCTTGCCAGGAGGGGCGAAGGCCGGTGCCGGCGCCACGGCCAGCCGCGTCGGCAGCCGCGGCCGGAGGCTGAGGGCGATGCCGGCGGCGGCCAGGTTGAGGATCGCGGCAACCCAGAGCGCCCCGACATAGCCCATGCTGCCGATGATGAACCAGCCGCCGAGCAAGGTCCCGGCCCCGGCCCCGAGGGTGTTCAGTGCATAGAGCCAGCCGATGCGCTGGGCGACGGTATCGAGGGAGGTGGCGACGGTGCGCGCCAGCAACGGCAGCGAGGCGCCCATCAGCGTGGTGGGCAGGATCAGGCCGGCGAAGCACAGGGCGAATATGGCGGCCTGGTTGTCGACCACGCCGGCCAGGCCGAGCGCCAGCACATCGTACAGGAACAGCTTGCTCAGCGGAGCAAACGCGGCCACCCCGACCTCGCAGAGGGCGAAACCCAGCAGCGCCTGCCGTGCCGAAAGCCGGTCGGCCAGCTTGGCACCGATGAGGCTGCCGATGCCGAGCCCGCCCAGGAACGCGGCGACGACCAAGGCCGCGCTGACCGTATCGGAGCCGGCGAAGATCCCCAGCATGCGTTGCCAAACCACTTGGCACATCAGGGCACTGAAGCCCGAGCAGAAGAAGGCCAAGGCCAAGCGCGGCATCATGTAACTCCGGAGGTCGGTTCGTTACCACCTTCGGCAAGACTTCTACAGGATGTTCTGGTCGCCAGCGCTATCGGACCGGTTTACACTGGCATCGAAATGCTGCGGCGAGGGGCCTGGCGGAGCTTGGTCGCGGACACCCCGGCTTGCGGTGCTGGACCATGATCGCGCTGGCAGCAGCGCCGATCATGGTCCAGGCCGTTGTCTAGCGGCATGATTCAGGATTTCCGCTGGTTCCGCTCCAAGCCATCACGCCCTATTCCTCAACCGGCGGCGCCACCCCCGGCCTGGGGTCGATCGGCACCGCCTTGTCCAGCCCCGCCACCGCCTCGAACATCGCCGCCGCTTGCAGCGCCCGCGCATCCTGCCGTGGCGGCGCCGCCACCTGCAGCCCGACCGGCCTTCCGTACTGGTCGAGGCCCGCCGGGACCGCCACCGCCGGGCAGCCGGCCAGGGTGATGGCGGCGTTCAGCATCGAGGCCGCCATGTAATTCTCCAGCTTCGTCCCGGCCACACTCTCCGGGTGCCGCAGCATCACGTCGAAGGCCGGGGTCGCCGCGCCGGGGGTCACCAGCACGTCGAAGCGGGTGAAGAATTCCGCCAGCCGGCGGTACCACGCGGCCCTTTCGCGCTCGGCCCAGGCGAGTTGGCTCGGGGTCGCCGCCAGGCCGCGTTCGGTGTTCCAGACGATGTCGGGCTTCAGCAGCGCGCGATGGGACTGCAACTGCAATTCGCGGTCGACCACGAAATGCTGGCTGCGAAGGATCAGGAAGG
>JAQGIA010000565.1 GCA_028291445.1 Belnapia sp. | reverse complement strand
GCTGCACGCCGTCGTTCGGCGGCGCCTGCAGGTTCAGGCTGCGGGACAGGGTATCGACGGTATAGAGCATGGTGGCGGTCGCGCCGGCCATGCTGTTGGTATAGGCGCCGGCGACCACGCGCGGCGCGGTCTCGGCCCAGGGCGTACCCGCCTGGTACTTGAGCTGGCCGTCCTGCACCACCGCGCCGGTCTCGACATTGATGCGGAAGTTCACCCCGCCCATGCCCATGACCCGCAGCCGGTCGGCCACCGGATTGAAGTCCACCGTGGCGCGGCCGCCGCTCTCGAAGCGCTCGGACAGGCGGCTCACCTGGGTGGCGCGGCCGGTCATCGGGTCGATGGTGACGATCTGCCCGGCATCGGTCAGGCCATAGAGCTTCATGTCGGCCGGGCGCACATCGATGCCGAGCAGCTTGCCTTCAAGGCCGGTGACGCGGACCGGCGCGGCGGCGCGGCGGGTTTCGCTGTCGATGCGGACGAGGTGGTTGTCGGCGGTCAGGCCGACCAGCGTGGCGGCGCTCGCGGCGGCGCCGGACAGGGCTAGGGCGGTGCCGGCGGCCAGCAGGGTGCGGAAGCTCAGGGTCATGGCGGCGTCTCTCCGATCTGGAGCGGCGACCTGTTCGGCGCCGCTACTGGCCTTACGGAGGGTCACGCTGGCCGGACGCAGCCGATACGGTCACGAAACCGCGATGGCGCGGTTCAGCTCGCACCTGCCGCGCTGAGCCGGCCGATGAACAGGATCGGCCCGCTGGGCCGGGCATCGGGCGAGCCGCCCGGCGGTTCCAGGCTGATCTCGATCAGCATTCCCGGCTCCGGCCGGATGGCGCCGGCGGTGACGGTCATGCGGCCCGCGGAGGGGATGAGGCCGAGCGAGGTCGGCGCCGTCGCCCCCGGCGGCAAGGCCCAGAGCTGCATGACCCGGTCCGCCGCGACCGGCTGCGGATTGAGCGCGGCCAGCCGCAGCCCGCCGCCGCGATCGGCCTCGACCACCCAGGCCGGCTGGTCGCGCTGGGTCAGCAGCACGGTCATCAGCCGTGCCGGCTCGGGCGGGCGGATCATCAGGAAGCCCGCCAGCCCTGCCGCCAGGGCGGTGGCGCCGAAGGCCCAGCCGCGCCAGAGGGCGAGGCGCGGACGCGCCGGCGCTGGCCGTACGGCCGTTGCCGCACCCGGCAACCCCGCCTCGATGCGGTCCCAGAGATCGGCCGGCGGCGCTTCCGGCAGGGCGAGCCTGGACAGTGGTGCCAGCCGCGCCTCCCAGCCCGCCACGGCCGCGCGCAGCGGTGCATCGCCGGGCAGCGCCGCGGTCACCGCTGCCGCCAGCCGTGCCTCCAGCGTGCCGAGCACGTATTCGCCGGCCAGCAACTCGCGCTCCTGCGGATCCTCGGGGATCGGGCTGGCGGCGGTCATGCCAGGCATTCCCGCAATTGCAGCAGGCCGCGGCGGATCCAGGCCTTCACCGTGCCGAGCGGCAACTCCAGCCGTGCCGCCACCTGGGCATGCGACAAGCCATGCACGAAGGCCAGCAGGATGCCCTTGCGGTTCTTCTCGTCGAGCGCGCCGAGGCAGTCGCGCAGCCGCTGGCCCTCGGCATCGGCGGCGATGCGGTCCAGCGCCTCCGGCGCCACCGGCGTATCGCCGAGGGCCGGGTCGTCGGTCGGCATTTCGCGGCCGCGCTTGCGGGCCAGGTCGAGCGCCGCATGACGGACGACGGCGCCGAGCCAGGCGGCCGCCTCGCCCCGCCGCGGGTCGAATTGCCCGGCCCGCTGGCTGACCCGCAGGAAGGCGTCCTGCAAGGCATCGGCCGCGGCATCCCGGTCGCGCAGGATGGCATTGGCCACGCCGAACAACCGGGTCGATTGCTGCTGGTAGATCGAGCGCAGCGCCGCCCGGTCGCCACCGGCGACGGCCGCCATCAGTTCGGCGAGGCTTGCCTCAGCGCGCATGTCAGTTGCCGAACAGCTTCAGCAGCCGTTGCAGCATCTCCCGCGCATCGAGGCCGGCGGCATCGGGGCTGGCTGGCGTCGCGGTCGCGGGCGGCGCCAGACGGGCGTAGCGGGACACCGCCTCCCGCGTGCCGGCCAGCCGCAGCTCGACAGGCTCCGCCGTGGCCGGGCCGGCGCCGGTGCCGACCACCCGCACCAGCACCCGGTCGGCAACCAGCACCTCCGCCTCCGCCCGGGCGGCATCCTCGGCCTTGGGGGCGCAGAGGATCGACCGGCCATCGAGGCCGCAGGGCATCTCGAACAGCCGGTTCGGCGGAAACCGCAACTGGGCGGTGCCCGAGAGCGCGAGCAGGCCGCGGGTGGCGCTGTCGAGCGTCAGGTCGCGGGCGGTCACCGCGGGAACCAGCCGGCCCCCCCGGTCGATGATTTCGAGCGTCAGGCCGGCGCCGCCGGGGCTGGCCGGGCGTTCCACCCAATCCCGGTGGCGCAGCAGGCAGGCGCCGCGGTCGGTCATGCGATCCACCGCGCAGGCCAGCCGCCATTGGCCGATATCCTCCGCTGCCACCGGGGCAGGGGGCGTGGCCGGCTGGGCCTGGACTGGCTGGGCCGGGGCCAAAGATGCGGCCAGCAGGAGGGCGAGATAGGGTGCGGCGCGGGGCATGCGGCGGATCATAGGCGATGAGCCGAGGAGGATGAAATGGCGCCAGGCACGATACCAAGCGGGACCATGCCAAGCGGGACCATGCCAATGGTGACCTTGGCCGATGGCACCGCGGTGCCGGCCCTGGGTCAGGGCACTTGGCACATGGGCGAGCGCGGTGCCGACAAGGCGCGCGAGGCGGCGGCGCTGCGGCTCGGCCTCGATCTCGGGATGCGGCTGATCGATACCGCCGAGATGTATGCCGAGGGCGGCGCCGAGACGGTGGTGGCGGAGGCCATCGCCGGCCGGCGGGACGAGGTCTTCCTGGTCTCGAAGGTCTATCCCCACAATGCCGGGGGCCGGAAGCTGGCGGCGGCGCTGGATCGCAGCCTGACGCGGCTCAGGACCGGGCACCTCGACCTCTATCTGCTGCACTGGCGCGGCTCCGTTCCCCTGGCCGATACGGTGGAGGCGATGGAACGGATGCAGGAGGCCGGGAAGATCAGGCGCTGGGGCGTCTCCAACCTCGATGTGGACGACCTCGAGGAACTGGGGCCGGCGCTGGCCGACTGCGCCACCGACCAGGTGCTCTACAACCTCGAGCACCGCGGCGTGGAATTCGACCTGCTGCCCTTCTGCCAGGATCGCGCCATGCCGGTGATGGCCTATAGCCCGGTTGGCCAGGGTGGGGCCTTGCTGCGCAACCCAGCGGTGCGGGCGGTGGCGGCGCGGCTGGGCGCGACGCCGGCCCAGGTGGCGATCGCCTGGACGCTGCGCGTCCCGGGGGTGATCAGCATCCCGAAGGCAGCCGATCCGGAGCACGTGCGGCTGAACGCCGCGGCCGCCGCGCTGGTGCTGGCGCCGGAGGATCTGGCGGCACTCGATGCCGCCTTCCCGCCGCCCA
>JAQGIA010000548.1 GCA_028291445.1 Belnapia sp. | reverse complement strand
CGCAGCCGGGCGAGGGTGCGGTAGCCCGGCGGGGCCTCGGCCGCAATGCCGGCGAAGCCCTCGGCCGCGACCTTGCCATCGGCGCCGGGTTCGGCGGCGGCCTTGTTCACCGCCAGGTAGCGTTCCGCCACCGCGCCGGCGGCGCGGGCCTGCCACCAGCGCCAGCCCTGCAGCCCGGCGACGCCGGCCACCACCAGCAGCATGACGCCGAAGAACAGGCCGCCGTAGCGGGCCAGCAGGCGGTTCATGCGCTCGGCGCGGAGGTCTTCCTGCACCTCGTCGAAGATGTCGGCCACGCGGTAATCCCCAAGCGGACCGTGGCGGGTCCGCGCCAGACGAGTGTAGCGAGAGGCCAGCTCGAAGCCGGCCGGGCCGCGGTGCATAGCAGCCCCTTCGCGGGGCGTTAAGCCCGCGCCGTGTATCCGGGGCGGATGCGCTGCCCGATCCTGGTTCCCGCCCTGCTTTCGCTGGCCGCCTGCGACCCCGCCGGGGTGGCCACCGGGGCGGCGGTGGTGGGGGGCTCGGTCGCGGTGATCGGCCGGACCCCGGTGGATGCCGTGGTTTCGGTGGTCAGCGGGCGGGACTGCTCGGCGGTGCGGCTGGACCGGGGCATGAGCTATTGCCGGCCGGAGGAGGCGCCGCCGGCGCCGCCGCCCTTCTGCACCCGCAGCCTCGGCCGGGTGTATTGCTGGACCACCCCGATGGCGGGCCGGCGCGGCGTGGCGGACGGCGCGGCGACCCTGTCGGAAACCCAGGAGGCCCACCGCACCCGGCACTGGCCGGCGCTGTGGTGAGCGTGGCCTAGCCCCCGCCTGGCTCCAGGCAGGCGGCCGAGAGCAGGGCGAAGGCCCGGGCACGGTGGCTCATCGCATGCTTGGCGGCGGGATCCATCTCGCCGAAGGTCTCGGCATGGCCTGCGGGGAGGAACATCGGGTCGTAGCCAAAGCCACGGTCGCCGCGCGGCGGCTGCACCCAGCTCCCCTCGACCCGGCCCTCGAAGCCCTCGGTATGGCCATCCGGCCAGGCCAGTACCAGGGCGCAGCTGAACCAGGCGCGGCGATCGGCGAAGGGTGCCGCCAGCGCCGCCACCTTGGCCATGGCCATGGCATAATCCCGCGTGCCGTCCGGCAGCTCGGCCCAATCCGCCGTCCGCACCCCGGGGTCGCCGCCGAGCGAAGCGACCGAGAAGCCGCTGTCATCGGCCAGCGCCGGCAGGCCGGCGGCGCGTGCCGCGGCCAGCGCCTTGATGCCGGCATTGCCGAGGAAACTATCCTCGGTTTCCGCCGGCTCCGGCAGGCCGAGCTGTCCCACCGAGACGACATCCATCCCGTAGGGCGTCAGCAGCGCCGCGACTTCCCGCAGCTTGCCCGCGTTGTGCGTGGCCAGCACCAGCCGGCCGGGGGCGAGGCGGCGTGCCATGCTCAGGCGATCCCGACGGCGGCGCGCTGGTGGCGGAACAACTCATCCGTCCCTTGCCGCGCCAAGGCCAGCAGTTCCAGCAATTGGGCCTCGGAGAAGGGCTCGCCCTCCGCGGTGCCCTGCACCTCGACCATGCCGCCGCGGCCGGTCAGCACAAAATTCGCATCCGTCTGCGCCTTGCTGTCCTCCGCGTAGTCGAGGTCGAGCACCGCCGCGCCCTGCCATATCCCGCAGGAGACCGCGGCCACCTGGTCGCGCAGCGGCACGGCCGAGAGGACATTCATCCGCATGCAATGGCGGAAGGCCAGGTGCAGCGCCACCCAGGCGCCGGTGACGCTGGCGCAGCGGGTCCCGCCATCGGCGGTCAGCACGTCGCAGTCGATGGTGACCGACATCTCGCCCATTGCCTTGAGGTCGGTGACAGCGCGCAAGGACCGGCCGATCAGCCGCTGGATCTCCTGGGTCCGCCCGGTCTGCTTGCCGCGCGCCGCCTCGCGGTCCGACCGGGTATGCGTCGCGCGCGGCAGCATCCCGTATTCGGCGGTGACCCAGCCCGAACCGGTGCCACGCAGGAAGGACGGAACGCGGGAGTCGAGCGAGGCGGTGCAGAGGACTTCGGTATCGCCCATGCGGATGCGGCAGGACCCCTCGGCATGGCGAGCGACGCCGGGTTCGATGTGGATGGTGCGGAGGGCGTCGGGCGCGCGGCCGGAGGGGCGGGCGAGGGGGCGGATCATGGGGTGGGAGGTATCATGGGGGGTGCGGGGAAGGCGAGGGGAGGAGATGGCGTGCCGGAGCAAAAGGATTGATCGATTGGGCCGCCCATAGTCCCGAGCAAGCGAAACCCTTCGATTCCAAAGACATTCCGTAAGCATCGGTCGACCATACTGGCCGATGGATTGATGATTTACCCAAGGCTGTGGGAAAGGGAGCCAAGGATAAACCGGCGGGACGGGGACTGGATTCAGTTTCGGCCGGAATGTGTCGGGCTTCATGAAGTCCGTCACGCCCTGCCGGCGTCCGCGCTTCATCGATGCCATGCTGGCTGAGCCGCAATGGCGCCCGCCATCTCTGCTTTCCTGGGTCCTCGACGGCCTGCTTCGCCGCAGCGGCGCCCGCGACCGCATCCCCGCGCCATAAAGCCTGCCTGACTGCCGGCAACCCAATCGCCGACATTGACGCAGAACCCCCCGCTCCTTAGGTTATCCTGTGGATTTGCAAAGGTTTTCGCCGCCGATGTATCCGCCAAAAGTGCCGTTGGGCGTCAACCTGGGTGCCTCCTTCGCCGGCCTCGATAGCCGCAGCGCCACCATCCTGCGCGAGCTAGTCGAGATCTACGTCACCACCGGGGAGCCGGTGGGCTCCCGCACGCTCTCCCGTCGCCTGCCGCTCGGCCTTTCGCCCGCCTCCATCCGCAACGTGATGGCGGATCTGGAGGAAGCCGGGTTGCTGTACGCTCCGCATACCTCCGCCGGCCGGCTGCCGACCGAGCGCGGCCTGCGTCTGTTCGTCGATGGGCTGCTCGAATTCGGCGACCTGGGGGAGGAGGAGCGGGTCGAGATCACCGCCCGCTGCGCCGCAAGCGGCCGCTCCCTGCAGGAAACCCTGGCCGAGGCCGGGCAGATGCTCTCCGGCCTCGCCGGCGCCGCCGGGCTGGTGGTCGCCCCCAAGTCGGAAGGCCTGGTCCGCCATCTCGAATTCGTCGGCCTCGGCCCGGGCCGCGCCCTGGTGGTGCTGGTGACCGCCGACGGACGGGTCGAGAACCGCGTCATCGAGGTCCCGGCCGGCCTGCCGCCCTCCGCCATGACCCAGGCCAGCAACTACCTGAACGCCCGCCTCGCCGGCCGCTCGCTGGACGAGGCCAAGCTGAGCGTGGCGGGGGAGATCACCGCCAACCGGACCGCCCTCGATGCCCTGACCAACCAGGTGGTGGAGGCCGGCCTCGCCACCTGGTCCGGCGGCGGCGGCGGCAGCCTCATCATCCGCGGCCAGGCCAAGCTGCTACAGAACCTCGACCACGCTGCCCGCGTCGGCGAAATCCAGGCGCTGTTCGAGCGGCTGGAGGCGCAGGAGACCGTCCTTCGCCTGCTGGAACTCGCCCAGCGCGGCCAGGGCGTGCAGATCTTCATCGGCGCGGAAAGCGGCTTGTTCGACAGCGCCGGCCTATCGATGGTCGTCGCCCCCTTCCGCAATGGGCAGGAAAAGATCGTCGGCGCCATCGGCGTCATCGGCCCGACCCGGATCAACTATGGCAAGATCATCCCGGTGGTGGATTACACCGCCCGCGTCATCGGCCGGTTGCTGGGCTGAGAGCCGGTGAAGGAATGCCCACCAGCACCAAGTTTCGGCAGAAGAAATCAATGATTCCACGGGGCCTGCTTTCGCGAGTTTGAGTGCTCGAAGGCTCCGAGGGAACGCCGGCGCCCGCCAGGCTTTGACCCACCGGTTCTGCCGCCGGGTCCCGTCAAGAATCGGGCAAGCGGTGGTTGGCATGGTGCCGGAACGACCGCTCCGGCTCAGCAGATGGACAGCCGCTTGACCTTCCGACCCAGCCTCTTCGCCAGCATCTTCCTCGGTGGCTTCGAATGCTCGACCCATCGCCGCCGGGACGGCCGCCGGCTCGACCTCATCGCCGGCACCCGGCATGATCTGCTGGCCGCCGAGGATTACCGCCAGTTGACGGAACACGGCATCCGGGCCGCGCGCGACGGGGTCCGCTGGCACCTGATCGAGATCGCCCCGGGCCGCTACGACTGGAGCGCGGTGCTGCCGCTGCTGCGCGCCGCCGAGGCCTCCGGGGTGCGGGTGGTCTGGGACCTGTGCCATTATGGCTGGCCGGACGGGCTGGACGTTTTCTCGGCCGCCTTCGTCGAGCGCTTCGCCCATTATGCCGCCGCCTTCGCCCGGCTTCACCTTGAGGTCACCGGCCGGCCGGCGATGGTCTGCCCGGTGAACGAGATCTCCTTCCTCGCCTGGGCCGGCGGCGACATGCGCCGGCTGAACCCGAATTGTGAA
>JAQGIA010000547.1 GCA_028291445.1 Belnapia sp. | reverse complement strand
GCGGCGCCCGCAGCACGTCCTCGCGCGCCGGATCGGCGGGCCAGCCATCGGCGATCAGCGCGGCGAAGGCGGCGGGCGCGGCATCCTCGCCGGCGGTCGCGGTCAGCAGCGCCGCCTCGGCCGCGGTGAAGACCGGCTCGCTGCCGGCCAGCTGGCGGTCCAGCCAGCGGCGGAAGCCGGGCACCGGCGAGAGGGTGGCGAAGCGGCTGAGCTGGGGCAGCTCGGCCTTCAATTCCTCGACCACCTGCTTGATGAGGAAATTGCCGAAGGAGATGCCGCGCAGCCCTTCCTGACAGTTGGAGATGGAATAGAAGATGGCGGTATCGGCCAGGGCCGGATCGCCGATCGGCGCATCCCGCCCGAGCAGCGGCTGCACCGCCGTCGCCAGCCCGGCGACCAGTGCCACCTCGACGAAGATCAGCGGCTCTCCCGGCAGCGCGGGATGGAAGAAGGCGAAGCACCGGCGATCGGCCTCCAGCCGGCGGCGAAGGTCCTCCCAGCCGGCGATCTCATGCACCGCCTCATAGGCGATCAGCTTCTCCAGCACCGCCGCCGGGGTCTGCCAGTCGATCCGCCGCAGTTCCAGGAAGCCGCGGTTGAACCAGGAGGCGAACAGATGCTTGAGGTCGGCGTCCAGCACCCGCAGCACCGGGTGCTGTCGCGCCGGCGCCGCCAGTTCCTCGCGGATGCGGACCAGGCGGGCGGTGCCGCCGGGGGCCATGTTCATCCGCCGGATCAGCTCCTGCCGCGGCGGCTCGGCGGCCTCGGCCAGCCGGGCGGCGGCGGCTGGGCCGGGCTCGGCCAGCCAGGCCTCGACCGCGGCGCGCAGCCGCGCCGGGTCCGGCCCGAAGCCCTCGGACAGTTGCGTCAGGAAGGCCAGCCGGTCCTCCGGCGACAGCGCCGCCATGCTGTCGTGCAGCTCCCGCGCGACGGCGGCGCCGGAGGCCTCGCCGCGTTCCGAGAGCAGCGCCTCGGCCAGCCGGCTGGCACGGTCGAGCGGCGGCAGGCCGGGGCCGGGCACATCCGCATAGGCCCGGCCACGATCCGCCACCGAGGACCAGAGCCGTTCCAGCCAGCTGCGGGAGGTCGCCGGGGTGGCCGCAGGGGTCGCCATCGTGCCTGCCATGCTTGCGCGTCGCTCCTGGGTGGCCAGTGGGGAATACGTCCGGAACGGAGCCTATCAGCAGCCGGGGCAAGGCCGGAAGCGCGCGCTGGTGGCCTTGCCCAAGCCGGGTCGGCGGGCCATGGTCTTGGCCGATTCATCGGCCAACCCTTATCGGCCTTCCCGGGAGGAAAACCATGCTCGACCGGCCCCAACACACCCCCGTCGCCCCCAGCCTCGACCCCTTCGCCTTGGCGAAGTCGCTGTCCGGCTTCCACTTCATCGATGGCGGCTACGTCCCGGCTCGCCGCGGCGCGACCTTCGCCGTCGTCAATCCGGCGACCGGGATCGAGGTGGCCCGCGCCGCCGAGGGTGATGCCGCCGATGTCGATGCCGCGGTGCAATCGGCCGCCAAGGCGCAGAAGGCCTGGGCCAAGGTGCCGGCCCGCAAGCGCGGCGCCCTGGTGCATGCCTGCGCGGCTTTGCTGAAGGACCATGTCGAGGAGCTTTCGCGGCTGATCGCGCTCGAGACCGGCAAGGCGCTGCGCACCGAAAGCCGGGTCGAGGCCGGCGTCGTCGCCGATGTCTTCGAATTCTTCGGCGGGTTGGGCAGCGAATTGAAGGGCGAGAGCGTGCCCTTCGCGCCCAATGTCCTGTCGGTGACGGTGCGCGAGCCGCTCGGCGTGGTCGGCGCCATCATCCCCTGGAACGTGCCGATGCTGCTGATGGCGCTGAAGGTCGCGCCCGCGCTGGTCGCCGGCAACGCTGTCGTGGTGAAGTCGGCCGAGGAGGCGCCGCTCGCGGTCCTGCGGATCTGCGAGCTGATGAATCGCATCCTGCCGCCGGGCGTCTTCAACATGGTCTCGGGCTATGGCCCGGAATGCGGCGCGCCGCTGGTCGAGCATCCGCTGGTCCGCAAGGTGACCTTCACCGGCAGCGTCGAGACCGGCAAGATCGTGGCCCGCGCCGCCGCCAACAAGCTGATCCCGGTGACGCTCGAACTCGGCGGCAAGTCGCCGATGATCGTCTTCGCCGACTGCGACTTCGACAAGACCGTCTCCGGCGCGCTGACCTCCATGCGCTTTACCCGCCAGGGCCAGAGCTGCACCGCGGCCAGCCGCATCTATGTCGAGCGGCCGATCTTCGACCGCTTCGTCACCGCCATGAAGACCGCGGTCGATGCCATGGTGATGGGCGATCCGCTGGACTAGAAGACCGACATCGGCACCATCGTCAGCCAGGACCAGCTCGCCAAGGTGCGCGGCTTCATCGCCGAGGGCACCGCGACCGCCGGCGCCACCGCGCATGTCTGCTCCGCCATGCCGACCGACCCGGCGCTGAAGAAGGGCCTATTCATCCAGCCCGTCATCTTCACCGGCCTCGGTCCCGACAGCCGGCTGGTCCGGGAGGAGATCTTCGGGCCGGTCACCGTCATGGCACCCTTCGATGACCCGGAAGCGGTGCTGGCCGAGGCGAACGACAGCGAATACGGCCTGGCCGCCAGCCTTTGGACCAACAACCTCAAGGTCGGTCTGGACCTGGCGCATCGGCTGGAGGCGGGGCTGGTGCAGATCAACCAGAACCTCGTGGTGCAGGCGAACCTCAGCTACGGCGGCGTGAAGTCCTCGGGCCTCGGCAAGGAAGCCTCGCTGGAGGCGATGCTGGAGCATTTCACCCACAAGAAGACCATTATGGTGAA
>JAQGIA010000486.1 GCA_028291445.1 Belnapia sp. | reverse complement strand
CACGGCGGACCTTCTCGCCCTCCTCCACCGGAACCTCGAGGATGCGGAGGCCGCCGGCCTCGATCCCCACCACCCATTCCTGCCAGGCGACCACCGAGCCGTCGCCGAAGGCCGGCCGCGCCAGGGTCTCGGCGAGGACGGGGGCCAGTGCGACGGTCAGCGCCGGCGGCGCCTCGGGCGCGGTGCCGGCGGCAGGTGGGAGAACCACCGGCCGTGGCCAATAGACGATGGCGGCGGCGAGGCCGGCCATCGCCAGGGCGGCCAATAGCCCGGCCCGCCATCCGCCGAACCGGCGCCTCCCGGCCGTCTCGCCGGGCAGCAGGGCGGTCTGGTCGGTGAAACCATGGTCCGGCATGTCGACCCCTGGGTAGCCCTCGGCCGCCCACCGGTCAGGAGGACCAGTCGATCGGAACCTTGTTCGCGGCTTTCTATTCTGGGACTTTGTAGCCGAACGGCAATGCCGGCAGCAGTGGGATAAGGCGGGGGGAAGGCCGGGCTTAGTGCCGGACGCCCGGCTGCATCGCCGCCGGGCGCGGTGGCGGCGGCACGGCGCCCTCCGCCAGGCAGATCTCGTTGGCCTGCAGGATCGCCGCGAGCCGTTCGGCCAGGCGCAGCGCCGGCACCACGCCATCCGGCGACAGCCAGTCGGCGAGGTCATCCATGGCGCCGAGCCGGTCGCCGCGCTGCAGGGCGCCGATGATCCGCAGCATCGCCTCCTCATCCCGGCCGACCTGCGGACAGGGGCAGCAGCGGATGTCGAGCGGCCGGCGCATGGCATGCATGACGATGGCCATGAAGCCGC
Organism: Belnapia sp.; assembly: GCA_028291445.1. Classification (GTDB taxonomy): domain Bacteria; phylum Pseudomonadota; class Alphaproteobacteria; order Acetobacterales; family Acetobacteraceae; genus Belnapia. Next base: position 2,994 of record JAQGIA010000486.1, on the reverse strand, counting down.
CGAATTCCTGGCATGCCACGGTGGGCAGGCTGGCCAGGGCGATGATGTGGCGCCAATCGGGCGTCGCCTCGGCAGCGCCGCGGGAGCGTCGCGCCATGGTCCAGGCGCGCAGCAGCCCGACCACGAACAGCGCTTCGGCATCCAGCGACAGGGCGGGCCGCGCCTGGGGGCCCGCCTGGGGGTCCGCCTGGGGGTCCGCCTGGGGGCCGGCCTCGTCGCGGTGATGGCAGGCCGTCATGGCTGGTCGTCTCCCGCTGTGCCGGAACCGGCTTAGCGCGACCGCGGAGTTAATTGCAAATCATTCTTAATATCACTTCTAGGCGGAGCCTTGGCGCAACCCTCGAACCGAAGGCCTCGCCGCTGCGGTTCCCCGCGCGGCCGCGCTGCGCCGGCGCATCATCGCCGCATCCAGCCAATCGCTAATTGGCCGGAATGAACCCCGCCCCGGCCCGCCGCACCGCATTGCCCAGCGCCTCCAGTGCCGCCCGGCTGCGCTTTGCCACCACCAGCAGCGCCGGCAGCTCGCGCGGCTGGCGCAGCAGCGCCAGGACCACCCGCCCGGCCGCCGGCCGGCCATCGGCGGTCAGCCCCATCGCGGCGGAGCGCGGCAGCACCTCCTCCGCCGTATCCGCCACCGCCCGCAGCGCCGCGAAGGGCAGCCGGAGCGCCGTGGCGAAGGCCGCCGCCGCCTCGGTCTCGAGATCGACCACCAGGGCGCCGGTGGCCGCCCGCAGCAGCCGCTTGCCGGCGGGCTCCCCCACCACAGCGCTGGCGCCGGCGATCATGCCCAGCCGGGCGCCGCAGCGGCGGGCCAGCACCGCCGACCAGACCGGATCGGCCGCATAGGCGCCGCCCGGCCCGCGCACCCGGGTCGCCACCACCAGGTCGCCGGTGATCAGCGACGGGTCCAGGCCCCCGGCGATGCCGAAGCTCAGCACGCCGGTGATCCCCTCCGGCGCCTGCTTCAGCAGGGCGCGCAACCGGGCGGGATCGCCACCGCTGACGATCACCCGTATGCCCTGGGGCAGCAGCGCCGCCTCGGATCGCATACCGACCACGGCCAGGACCGAAGACGCGTTCATCACCGGCGTCCATCCTTATGGTGCGCCGCAGTATAGGCAGGAACCGCTCCGGCCTGCACGCCCGCTCGCGCAAAATCGCGAGATGGGGCAGTGCACGCCTCAAGTGGCTCGGCGGGCCATCGGGTCAGCGGGCCACCAGATCAGCGGACCATCGGATCAGCGAGGCTGGATCGCCTGCACGCCGCCCGGCATGGCCAGGCCGCGGACCCGCAGGCAGTCCCGGTAGGCGCGGTTGAAGATCACCCGCTCATCCTGCTTGATGCGGTCCTCGTTCAGCGTGTTCATCGGCATCCGCTGGCGGTCGAGCAGCTTCATCGCCGGGGAGGATTGCGCCTCCCGCCGGCATTCGCGTTGATCCTGGGTCTCCGGCTCGGCCGGCGGCCCGCCGAAGCCGAACAGCCCGCAACCGCCGAGCGTCAACGTGGCAAGCGCCAGCACGGCCACCGCCCCAAGGCCACGCACCCCGAGGCCACGCATTCCCCGTCCCGTCATGCGCCTTCGGCCAGCCAATCCTCGATCAGCCGCCGGGCGATGCTGTCGCCGCGCGGCAGGGCGAAGCCATGCGCCGCCGGGTCCCGCATCTCGGCCCGGGTGAACCAGCGGGCATCGCGCAGTTCCTCCGGATCGATGGTGATCGTCTCGGACAGGCCCTCGGCATGGAAGCCGAGCATGATCGAGGAGGGGAAGGGCCAGGGCTGGGAGGAATGGTAATGCACCGCCCCCACCTCGATCCCGGCCTCCTCCTTCACCTCGCGCCGCACCGCCTCCTCCAGCGTCTCGCCGGGTTCGACGAAGCCGGCCAGGGTCGAGTACATCACGGTATTCGGGAAGCGGGTGGAATGGCCCAGCAGCACGCTGTCGCCGCGCACCACCAGCATGATGACGGCCGGGTCGGTACGGGGGAAATGCTGCGCCTTGCAGGCGGTGCAGGCCATGGCATTGCCGGCCGAGCGCGGCTCGCAAAGGGCGCCGCAGACGCCGCAGAAGCGGTGCTTGGTCCGCCAGTGCATCAGCCCGCGGGCATGCGCCAGGATGCTGGCCTCGCCCGGCGGCAGCAGGCCGGCGACGGCGCGGAGGTCGGTGAAGCTCCCCATGCCTTCCGGCAGCAGCGGCAGCGGGTCCGCCGTCTCCGAGCAATCCACCGCGAAGACCGGCCGGCCTTCCCACAGGCCGAGGAACCCCCAGGGTGGGGAATAGGCGCCCTCCGCCATCCGCACGGCCTCCGCCGCCGCGCCGGTCAGCAGCACGGCCTCGGGGGTGCCATCCTGCACCCCTTTCATCAGGCTGCGGCTGCGCCAGACGGGGACGAACAGCGTCTCCGGATCGGCCAGGGCGGCGGCGATGAATTCCTGGTCCTCGCGGCGATTGGCGGCGCGGTCGAGGGGGCTGCCCGAATAGGCGTTCGGGCGGCTGGCGGGGATTGAGAGCATTCGCGGGACCGTGCCATGCGAACCGGTGTCGGGCAACCGCGACGGATGCCGGTCCAGCCCCCGCCGCCACACCTCCGGCGTTTCTGCCGGGCCGGGTTGTACCCTCCCCCCCAAGCCATGATATGGTACCCTCGGAAGGTCGGTGGTGGACGGGCTCCCCGCCAACCCGGTCAGGTCCGGAAGGAAGCAGCCGTAACGGGTTCTCGCCCGGGTCGCTTGCCGGCCTTCCACCCTATCTCCCCGGCCCGGTGGGCCATTTGAACCCCAGCCCGGTGGGCTATCCGACCCCCGGCCCGGCGGGCCCTCTGAACAGGATCCCGCCGCGCGGATGTCGTCCTCCCTGTTTGGCCCCGAAGACCCGCCTGCCGAGGGTGCGCTGCCGGAACCGCCGGCCCCCGAAGGCCCCGGCCTGTTCGGCGACCCGCCACCGCTGGTCCCCGCCGCCGCGCCCGCCGCGCCATCCCCGGCCGCTTCGGCGCCCG
>JAQGIA010000480.1 GCA_028291445.1 Belnapia sp. | reverse complement strand
CGCTGGCCTCGCCGCAGCCTTCCTGCCCGGTGTCATCCACCACCCGCACCAGCAGGGTTACCGTCTCGCTCGCCCGCCGCATCGGGTGACGCAGCGGCAGGCGAGCGGCCAGGGCTCGGCGGCGATGATGCGACAGGGGACCGGCTTGAGCATGGGCTCGGGCATACGGCAGACGGGACCATGGTGGCGCGGCGCCGACAACTAGACGCCGCCCCGCGAGCGGGTCAGGCTGCTAGAAAGACGCAAGGGGAGGCTGCATGGGCCACGTCCAAAAAGTCATCGGCAGCTTCGCCGAAGCCATCGCCGACATTCCGGATGGCGCGACCATCGCCTTCGGCGGCTTCGCCGGGCCGGGCACGCCCTACAACCTGACCAAGGCGCTGCTGGCGCAAGGGGCGAAGCGGCTGGTCTGCATCGCCAATACCACCGGCGGGGCGCATGTGCCGCGCATGCCGGATCTTGGGATGCTGGTCGAGAACGGCCAGGTGGCGAAGGTCATCTGCGCTTTCACCGCGGCGACCCGGCCGACCGATGTGCTGCCCTTCACCAAGTACTACGAATCGGGCGAGGTCGAGGCCGAGCTGGTGCCGCAGGGCACGCTGGCCGAACGGCTGCGCGCCGCCGGCGCCGGCATCCCGGCCTTCTACACGCCGACGGCGGTCGGCACCGAGCTGGCGGAGGGGCGCGAGACGCGGGTCATCCAGGGCCGGGAATACCTGCTCGAATACGCCCTGCCCTGCGACTACGCCTTCATCCGGGCCTGGCGCGCCGATACCGCCGGCAACCTGCAATTCCGCCTGGCGCAGCGCAATTTCTGCCCGGTGATGGCGATGGCGGCGAAGACCGTGGTGGTCGAGGTCGAGGAGGAAATCCTCCCGGCCGGCGCGCTCGACCCCGACCAGATCCATACCGCGGGAATCTTCGTCCAGCGCCTGGTGCAGATCCCGCCGGCACCCGAAGGACTGTGGACCACCCGCCGGCAGGAGCGCACGACATGAGTGGCAGGGAAAGCGGGCCGCTGCAGCCCTCCGCGCCTGGTGGCGCTCCGGCCATCGGACCGCAGGGCTGGGACCGCCAGCAGATGGCCGACCGCCTCGCGCAGGAATTCCAGGACGGCTGGATCGTCAACCTCGGGGTCGGCATCCCGACCCTGTGCAGCAATACCGACATCGGCAACCGCGACATCATCTACCACGCTGAGAACGGCGTCATCGGCTACGGCCCGGTGCTGCCGGCGGGGCAGGAGGACCTGCATCTGGTCAATGCCGGCGGGCAGAACGTCTCGCTGAACCCGGGTGCCGCCATCATCCACCATGCCGACAGCTTCGCCATCATCCGCTCCGGCCGGATCGACGTGACGGTGATGGGTGCCTACGAGGTCTCGGCCGGGGGCGACTTCGCCAATTGGAAGATCGGCGGCGCCAAGGGTGGCGGCATCGGCGGGGCGATGGATCTGGCGGCCTGCGCCAAGCGGGTCTTCATCATCCTCGAACACAATACCCGCAAGGGCGCGCCCCGGCTGCTGCGCGACTGCGCCCTGCCGGTGACGGCGCGCGGCGTGGTGACGCTGGTCGCCACCAACCTCGGGCTGTTCGCCCCCAGCGGCGAGGGCTTCGCGGTCCGCGAACTCGCCCCCGGCATCAGCTTCGAGCAGGCCCAGGCCGCGACCGGCGCGCCGCTGCTGCCTTCCTAGGAAAGACGCCATGACCCTGCATATCGACTACTACGCCTCGCTCAACTCGCCCTGGACCCATCTGGGCGCGGCGCGGATCGAGGCCCTCGCGGCCCGGCACAAGGCCACGCTGCGCATCTGGCCGGTGGATTTCGGCACCATCTTCGCCGGCTCCGGCGGGCTGCCGCTGCCCAAGCGCAGCCCGCAGCGCCAGGCCTACCGGATGCAGGAACTGGCCCGCTGGCGCGAGGCGACCGGCATTCCGATCCATCTCCAGCCGCGGCATTTCCCGACCAGCGAGGCGCTGAGCACCAGTTGCGTCATCGGCCTGCGCGAAACCCAGGGCGACGCCCCGGCTATCCGCCTGGCACATGCCGTCCTCCGCGCCCTGTGGGAGCAGCAGCGCGACCCGGGGGAGCGGGCGACGCTTGCCGCCATCATCGGCGAATGCGGCCTGGACCCCGCCGCGGTGCTGGCGCTGGGCGAGGACCCGCGCTGGCCGGCGATGCGCGAGGCCGATACCGCCGCTGCCCTGGCGCGCGGCGTCTTCGGTGCGCCGAGCTACGTCATCGGCGAGGATATCTTCTGGGGCCAGGACCGGCTGGAATTCGTGGCCAAGCGGCTGGCCCAAACCGCTGGCACTTAGCCCCTACTTGCCGCCAGACTGACCCCGGGAACAGCAGGCGGGGCAGCATGCCGGACGGCAACATCGGTCAATCCTTCCGCCGCACGGAAGACCTGCGCTTCCTGACCGGCCAGGGGCGCTACGTCACCGATATCGCCACGCCGGGCGCACTCCACGGGCATGTGTTGCGCAGCCCGCACGCGCATGCCGGCATCACCGGCATCGACACTGGCGCCGCCCGCGCCATGCCGGGGGTGCGGCTGGTGCTGACCCATGCCGACCTGGTCGCGGAGGGGATCGGCCCCCTGCCCTGCCCGGCCGTGGTGGCGACCGTCGCCCCCATCATCGTGCCGGCCCGCCATGCGCTGGCCGGCGATGCGGTGCGGCATGTGGGCGAGGCCGTCGCCTTCGTCGTGGCCGATACGCCGATGCAGGCGCGCGACGCGGCCGAGGCGATCGAGGTCGGCTACGACCCGCGGCCGGCGGTGGTGGACAGCCGGGCGGCGCTGGCCCCCGGCGCGCCGCAGCTTTGGCCGGAAGCGCCGGGCAATCACGTCTTCCGCTTCGAGCGCGGCGACCGGGCGGCGGTCGAGGCCGCCTTCGCCGCGGCGGCGCATGTGGTGGAACTCGACCTCGTCAACAACCGCGTCCATGCCGCGCCGATCGAGCCGCGCGCCGCGGTGGCGCGCTGGGACGGCGCCGGCTTCGACCTGCTGCTGAGTGGCCAGGGGGTACATGGCATCCGCCGGCAGCTCGCGGTCGATGTCTTCCATATGCCGGAGAGCGCCTTCCGGCTGCATTGCCCGGATGTCGGCGGCGGCTTCGGGCTGAAGAATTTCCTGTTCGGCGAATATGTCGCGCTGCTGCTGGCGGCGCGGCGGCTGGGCCGCCCGGTCGCCTGGGTGGCCGACTATACCGAGGAATTCCAGGCCGCCGTGCATGCCCGCGACCTGCGCGGCCGGGCCCGGCTGGCGCTCGACGCCGAGGGGCGGTTCCTCGCGCTGCATGCCGACATGGCGGCGGACATGGGGGCCTATTGCTCCTCGCATGGGCCGGCCTGCCCGACCAATTCGGTCTCGACGGCGATCGGCGGCGTCTATGCCATCCCCGCCATCCTGCTGGAGGTGACCGGGGCCTTCACCAATACCGCGCCGGTCGATGCCTATCGCGGCGCCGGCAAGCCGGAGGCGAATTACCTGACCGAGCGGCTGGTGCATGCCGCCGCGCGGCAGCTCGGCCTCGACCCGGTGGCGCTGCGCCGGCGCAACCTGATCGGCACCTTTCCCTATCGCAGCGCCATGGGGATGCTGATGGACACCGGGCGCTTCGGCGCCAACCTGGATGAGGTGGCGGCGCTGGCCGACCGCGCCGGCTTTGCCGGCCGCAAGGCGGCGAGTGCCGAGCGCGGCAAGCTGCGCGGGATGGGCTTCGCCTGCTTCCTCGAAACATCGCGCGGGGCGCCGCACGAATGGGCGGCGGTGCGCTTCGCCGCGGATGGGATGATCGAGCTGTGCCTCGGCACCCAGTCCAACGGCCAGGGGCACGAGACCAGCTTCCCGCAATTCGCCGCCGACCATCTGGGGCTGCCACGCGAGCGCTTCCGCCTGGTGCAGGCGGATACCGACCGCATCGTCTTCGGCAATGGCCATGGCGGGGCGCGCTCGCTGCATGTCGGCGGCACCGCGCTGGTGATGGCGATGGATGCGATGCTGGCCAAGGCCCGTCCGATCGCCGCGCATCTGCTGCAGGCGACGCCCGAGGCGCTGGATTACGCCAGTGGGCGCTTCACCGTACGCGGCAGCGAGCGGAGCGTGACCTTGGATGCGGTGGCCGCCGCCGCCCAGGACCCGGCCAGCCTGCCGGAGGGCGCCGAACCGGGGATCGATGCCGAGGCGAAGAACCTCTCGGAGCTGGTCACCTTTCCCTCCGGCGCGCATGTGGCGGAGGTGGAGGTGGATGCCGAGACCGGCGCGGTGACGCTCGCGCGCTATCAGGCGGTGGATGACTACGGCCGGCTGATCAATCCGCTGCTGACCGCCGGCCAGGTGCAGGGCGGCCTGGCCCAGGGCATCGGCCAGGCGCTGCTGGAGGAGGTGGCCTACGAGGCCGGCTCGGGCCAGCTCCTCTCGGCTTCCTTCATGGATTACTGCCTGCCACGGGCGGCCGACCTGCCGGACCTCGACATCGCCTTCGGGGAAGTGCCGACGCAATCAAATCCGCTGGGGGTGAAGGGCTCCGGCCAGGCGGGGGCGATCGGCGCGCCGCAGACGGTGGTGGCGGCGGTGCTGGATGCGCTGGCGCCGCTCGGCGTGGTGCATCTCGACATGCCGCTGACGCCGGAGAAGATCTGGCAGGCAATTCGGGCGGTCTCGGGTTGTTCCCTGCCGGGTGGGGCGTAAGCTCGGCCCGTAGCAACGGGACATACGGCATGCGCGTCGGGATCGAGGTTGGCGGCACCTTCACGGATCTGGTCTCGGTGGATGGCGGGGAGGTGCGGGTCGTCAAGGTGCCCTCCACCCCGCGCAGCCCGGATATCGGCGCCTTCAACGCGCTCGGCGCCGCCGGCATCGCGGCCGCGAGCGTGACCGACCTGGTGCATGGCTCGACCGTGGCGACCAATGCCATCCTGGAACGCCGCGGCGCCACCATCGCCTTCGTCGCCACCCAGGGTTTTCGGGATATCCTGTTCCTGCAACGGCACGACCGGCGCAACATCTACGACCTGCATTATGCCAAGCCGGCCCCGCCGGTCCGCCGGCGCGACTGCTTCGAGGTGGCCGAGCGCATCGCCGCCGATGGCACGGTGCTCACCCCACTCGATGAGGCAGCGGTGGCGCGGGAGCTGATCCCCGCGCTGGCCGCCGGCGGCTACCAGGCGGTCGCCATCTGCCTGCTCTCGGCCTATGCGTCGCCGCAGCACGAGATGCGGCTGATGGCGTTGATCGGCGCCGCGCTGCCCGGCCTCCGCATCGCCGCCAGCCATGCGGTGGCGCCGGAGTTCCGCGAATACGAGCGCGCCTCGACCACCGCGCTCTCGGCCTATGTGCAGCCGGTGATCGACGGCTACCTCGACCGCTTCGAGGCGACGCTCGCCGGCGCCGGATTCACCGGGCATTTCAGCGTCATGCAATCCAACGGCGGGCGGATGCCGGCCACCGCCATGCGCTCCAACGCCATCAGCGCGCTGCTGAGCGGGCCGGCGGCCGGGGTGGTCGGCGCCATCCGCCAGGCGGCGCGGTCCGGCCGGGGCAACCTCGTCACCTTCGACATGGGCGGCACCTCGACCGACGTCGCGCTGGTGCAGGATGGCGAGGCCTCGCTGGCACCGGAGACCGAGGTGGATGGGTTGCCGATCCGCACCCCGGTGCTGGATATCGTGACGGTCGGCGCCGGCGGCGGCAGCCTGGTCTGGATCGACGATGGCGGCATGCTGCGGGTCGGCCCGCGCAGCGCCGGGGCCGAGCCGGGACCCGCCTGCTACGGCCGCGGCGGCACCCAGCCAACGGTGACGGATGCGCATGTGGTGCGCGGCACCATCCGGCCGGATGCCTTCCTCGGTGGCGGCATGGCCCTCGATGCCGAGGCCGCGCATCGCGCCTTCGCCGATGTGGCGCAGCGGCTCGGCACCGATGTGCGCGGCGCGGCGGCGGCGGCCATTCGCCTCGCCGTCGCCAATATCGTCCGCGCCATCCAGCTCGTGTCCACCGAACGCGGCCGCGACCCGCGCGACTATGCGCTGCTGCCCTTCGGCGGCGCCGGCCCGCTGCTGGCGGCCGAGATCGCCGAGGAGATCGGCATCCGGGAGATATTGGTGCCGCCCAATCCCGGGGTGATCTCGGCGCTCGGGCTGCTTTCGGCGGATTACGTGAAGCTGCGCGGGATCACCCGGCGCATGGCACTGGATGCGGATACGCCGGGGCTGATCGCCGCCGATTGCGCCCGGCTGCGAACGGCGACGGAGGCGGAGTTCGCGGCACTCGGGCTGGACGGCGCGCTGGAGCATACGCTGGAGCTGGACATGCGCTTCATTGGCCAGGCCTTCGAAATCCCGGTGGCGGTGGACCCGGCGGAGCTGCCACGGCTGACCGTCGCCGCGTTGGCCGAGCGCTTCGCCGCGGCGCATCGCCGGGTCTATCTCCATGGCGGCGAGGCCGGCCGCAAGGTGGAGCTGGTGGGGCTGCGCTTCGGCGTGCGCCGCCGGCTGGAGGCGCTGCCGGAGGTGAAGGAACGCGCCGCCGGGCTGCGCCGGCCGGCGACCGCCGAGGTGGTCACCGGCGGCGCCGCGGTGCAGGCGCGGCTGGTCGATGCGGCGCTGCTCGGGGTCGGCGATGTGGTGGCGGGGCCGGCGCTGGTCGAGGGGTATTCCTCGACCACCTGGGTGCCGCCCGGCTGGTCCGGCGCACGCGACGCGGCCGGCAACATGCTGCTGCGGAAGGAGGGCTGAGCCATGCAACTCGATCCCGTCGAATACGCCATCCTCAGCCAATCCGTCATCGCCGCGGCGCGGGAGATGGGCGTCAAGCTCATCCGCTCGGCCTATTCCACCATCCTGCGGGAAGCCCGCGACGGTTCCGCCGCGCTGCTCGATGCCGCCGGCGGGACGGTGGCGCAGGCCGAGCTGATCCCGATGCAACTCGGCAGCATCGGCCGGGTCTTCCAGCCCTGCGCGGCGATGTTCCCGGCTGCGACGCTGGAGGAAGGCGACTTCCTGGTCATCAACGACCCCTATTCGGGCGGCCAGCACCTGCAGGACGTGTTCTTCTTCCACCCGGTCTTCTTCGAGGGCGCGGTGATCGGCTTCGCTGCCTCCGTCGCGCATCACCTCGACATCGGCGGCGGCAGCCCCGGGCTGAACGCCGGGGCGCGCGACCTCTATGCGGAGGGGCTCATCATCCCGCCGATGAAGGTGAACATGGCGCGGGACTGGTATGGCGCCGATGGCCAGGGCGGCGGCTTCCAGCGGCTGCTGCGGGCCAACGTACGGGTGCCGCAGCAGACCATGGGGGATTTCGACGCGCAGATCGCCGCCAACGCCATCGGCGTGCTGCGGATGCAGGAACTGGCGCGGCGCTACGGCGTGGCCAAGCTGCGCGCCACCATGGCCGGCTTGCAGGATTACTCCGAGCGGCGGATGCGGGCGGCGATCAGCGCGGTGCCGGATGGCACCTATCACGGTGAGGCCAGTCTCGACACCGACGGGCTGGGCAGCGGCAAGGTCACGGTGCGGGCGGCGGTGACGGTCGCCGGCGACGGCATCACGGTGGATTTCGCCGGTACCGACCCGCAGGTCGGCACCAACCTGAACGCGCCCTTCGCCTCGGTCATCTCGGCCAGCGTCTCCTGCCTGAAGGCGGCGCTGACCAGCCCGGACATTCCCTTCAACGACGGCTCGCTGCGGCCGATCACGGTGACCGCGCCGCCGGGCTGCCTGCTGAACCCCCGTCACCCGGCGCCGGTCCGGGCGCGGATGCTCTCGACCTCGCGCGCCTGGAACGCGGTGATGATGGCGATCGCCCAGGCGGTGCCGGAGAAGGTCATCGCCCAGGGCTACGACACCACCACGGCCTTCTGCCTGTCCTGGCTATCGCCGGTCAGCGGCTGGTCGGTCTATCTCGAGGTCTATGGCGGCGGCTATGGCGCGGGCCTCGGCAACGACGGCTGCGATGCGGTGGACAACCCGCTGTCCAATTGCTCGAACACGCCGGTCGAGGCGATGGACCAGGATTTCAGCTTCTTCCGGGTGCTGGATTACGCGCTGCGGCCGGATAGCTGCGGCAGCGGGGCGCGGCGCGGCGGCCTGGGCTTCAGCCGCAGCTACGCCATCCTGGTCGATGGGCCGCTGGTCTCGCATTACTCGGACCGCTTCACCGGCCAGGCTTCCGGCATCTTCGGCGGCGGGCCGGGGGCGAGCGGGCGCTGCGAGGTGCTGCGGGACGGGAAGGTCATCAGCCTGCGCAGCCAGGATTCCTTCGGGCTGCAGCGCGGCGACGTGGTGACCATCAGCCTTGGCGGCGGCGGCGGCTATGGCAAGCCGGCGGAGCGGCCGGCGGCGCTGGTGGCGCACGACCTGGCGGATGGGGTGATCTCGGCGGCGCGGGCGGAGGCTTGGGCCGCGCAGGGATGAAGTGGCGTTGCCCCTTCATCCCCACCAAGGGCCGAAAGGCCCTTGGAACCCATGGGTTGAACTACTTCGCCAGGAAGGGGCGCGCCTTGTCGTCGTAATCCGGGTAGCCCAGCAGGGTGCGCAGCTCGGCCGGCGGCAGCGCGGTCTTCGCCTGCGCCTCGCCGGCCTGCAGCGCCGCCAGCCCGGCCTGCAACCCAGCCACCACCGGCGAGAGCATGCCGGTCGGATAGGTGCCGATCTTGAAGCCCAGCTCGGCCGCCCGGTCACGCGAGGGCGTCACCGGTGTCGGCGTCAATACCGCGAAGGAGGGCTTGCCGCCGGCCGCGGCGACGGCGCGGCGGATTTCCGCCTCATCGGCCGGGCTGTCGAGGAACAGGATATCGGCGCCCTCGGCCACGAACATCTCGATCCGCGCGACCGCCTCGTCGATGCCCTGGGTCGGCCGGCAATCGGTGCGGGCCAGCACCAGGATGCCGCTGTCCTTCGCCGCCTGCACCGCGGCGCGCAGCTTCATCCGCGCCTCCTCGCGCGGCAGGCAGGGCTTGCCGGCGGCGGTCAG
>JAQGIA010000440.1 GCA_028291445.1 Belnapia sp. | reverse complement strand
TCCTCGCCGACGACCTCGACGATGCCGAAGACCGGCAGCGCGCCGAAATCCCGGTGCGGGCTCTCCCTGCGGTGCAGGGTGCGGAAGCTCTCCCGCACCGCCCCCGCCTCGATGCTGCGGCCGAGCGCCAGCACGGTGCCCGGCGGATGGCCGCATAGCCCGGTGGCGAAGTCGATTTCCTGCTCTGCCGCCGCCCGGGCCGCCGCCGCATCCGGCGCGCCATAAGCCGTCAGGATATGCCCGGCCAGCGCCGCCACCGCCGCCTCCCGCTCGGCTGTGGTGGCCTCCGCCACCTCCACCAGCGTGGACCAGCCGAAGCTGCCGAGGCCGAGGAAGCCGGCGCGGAAGGCCTGGCGCCGCTTGCCGGTCAGCGCCGCCGGATCCTCGTCCCAGAAGGCGAAGCCGCCCGGCACCGCCCATTCGCCGGGCGCAGCGGCGCGCTCGAAAACCACCAGATCCGAGGGGTCGAGCCGCAGGGTGCGCGGCAGCAGGATCGTCATGCCAATTCGGGCCAGAGCGACGTGGTGCCGGGGTCGGCCAGCCGGGCCTGAAAATCCGCCTGCGCCCGGCGGCGACCCTCGGCCGCCCAGCGGTCGAGTCCGGCCATCAGATGCCGTGCCCAGGCGGCGGTCAGGGTCGCGGCATCCAGTCCGGCGAAACCCTCCTCCGCGAGGCTGGTGCGATCCGGGGCATGACCGGGCTCGTGGCAGGCAGGCAGGGCCAGGGTCACGGCGAAGCCCACCACCAGCCATTCCGGCACCGCGGCCTCGGCGCTGCCGGGCGGCACGGCGAGCAGCAGCCGGCCGCAATCCGCGCCATTCACCAACAGCCCATCGGGCCAGCGCCAGGCCAGCGGCACCTCCGGCGGACCCAGCGCGCCGAGCGCATCGATCAGCGCATTGCCGGCCACCAGCCTGGCCAGCCGCGCCTCCCGCAGCGGCATCTCCGGCTCCAGCACCACCGCCGCCTCGGCCCGGGCCGCGGAGCAAATCCAGGCCAGCGTGCCCGCTCCCTCGCGCGGCGCCCGCGCCACCGCCTCGGCCAAGGCAAACCCGGGCTCGGCCAGGGCAAACCCGGGGGCATCGCCCGCCTCGCGCAGCGCATGCGGGGCGAAGACGCCGGGCAGATCGAGGATGCGGGAGGGCAAGGCCATGGAACTCCGGTGCGGCTCCCTCGCATCATGGGGAGCAGCGGCATATATGCGCGCCACCCCGGCACGCAAAGCCGTGGCAATGCCGGGAAGTACCATCGCATGCCGGATCGTATCGCCTTGGTCTGCAGTTGCGAAGGCAGCATGGTCCTCGATGGCCGGGCGCTCGCCCGCGGCTGCGCGGCCCAGGGTGGCGGCCCAGGGGAAGGCAACGGCACCGAGTTGCGGACCGCCGAGCAGCTTTGCCGCGGCCAGCTCGACCGCTTCCTGGCAGCGGTCGATACCGGCCGGCCGCTGACCATCGGCTGCACCCAGGAGGCGCCGCTATTCGCCGAGGAGGCCGCCGCCGCCGGCGCCACCGCCCCGCTGAGCTTCGTCAACCTGCGGGAGGCGGCCGGCTGGGCGCGGGAAGGCCGGGAGGCCGGGCCAAAAATGGCCGGGCTGCTGGCTGCCGCCGCCATCGCCTTGCCGGATACGCCGCTGGTGCCGCTGCGCAGCGAGGGCGTCACCCTGGTGCTCGGCCGCGATGCGGTGGCGATCGAGGCCGCGGGGCGGCTCGCCGACCGGCTGGACCTGACCGTGCTGCTGACCGGTGCCGAGCCGGTCACTCCGCTGGCACGCGCCGAATTCCCCGTGCTGCGCGGCCGCGCCCGCACCGCCACCGGCTGGCTCGGCGCCTTCGAGGTGGTGATCGACGGCCATGCCGCCGCCTCGCCGGCCTCGCGCGCCGCCTATGCCTGGGGACCGGCGCGGGATGGCGCGACCAGCCGCTGCGACATCATCCTCGACCTGACCGGCGGCACGCCGCTGTTCCCGGCCCATGCGACGCGGCTCGGCTACCTCCGCGCCGATCCGGCGGATGCCGCCGCCGTCGCCCGCGCCGTCGCCGAGGCCGGCCAATTGGTCGGCGAATTCGACAAGCCGCGCTTCGTCACCTTCGATGCCGGGCTCTGCGCGCATGGCCGCAACAAGCGGACCGGCTGCACCCGCTGCCTCGACCTTTGCCCGACCGGCGCCATCACCCCCGGCCAGGGCGCGCTGCGGGACAGCGTTCAGATCAGCGCCGAGATCTGCGCCGGCTGCGGCGCCTGCGCCGCGGTCTGCCCGACCGGTGCGGCGAGCTATGCGCTGCCGCCGCCGGCCACCACCCTCGCCCGGCTGCGCGCCCTGCTGCTGGGCTTCGCCGAGGCCGGCGGGCGGGATCCGGTCGTGCTGCTGCATGATGCCGCCCAGGGCGAGCCGCTGATCGAGGCTCTGGCCCGGCATGGCGAGGGCCTGCCCGCCCGCGTCCTGCCGCTGCGGCTGAACGAATGCGGCCTGCTCGACCTGGCGACCCTGGCGGCCGCCTTCGCCTGGGGCGCCAGCGCGGTGCGGGTGCTGCTGCCGGCCCGGCAGGGCCATGGCACGGAGGGGCTGCACCGCAACCTCGGCTATGTCGCCGCCGCGCTGGATGGGCTCGGGCTCGGCAACGGCTTGCTGCGCGCCGCCACCATCGAGACCGACGACCCCTTCACCCTGGGCGAGGCCCTGGCCCCCACGCTGGCGCTGCGCGGATTGGCCTCTCCGGCCCGCTTCCTGGCGCTCGGCACCCCGCGCGAGGTGC
>JAQGIA010000413.1 GCA_028291445.1 Belnapia sp. | reverse complement strand
TCAAGCTGTTCGCCTCGATCGCGGTGCTGACCATGCCGCCGCCGGTCGCGGCGCGCATGGCGGTGACCATCGACAGCATCGCGCCCGGCCGCTTCGGGGTGAACATCGTCTCCGGCTGGCAGAAGGCGGAATACGCCCAGATGGGCATCTGGCCGGGCACCGAGCATTTCAACAGCCGCTACCAGTATTGCGCCGAATACGTCGACATCATGCGCGAGCTCTGGACGCATGGGGAAAGCAATTTCCAGGGGCGGTTCTTCCAGATGGAGGATTGCCAGCTGCTGCCGCAGCCGAGCGCGCCGATCCCCATCATCTGCGCGGCGCAATCCGACAACGGCACCCGCTTCGCCGCCGAATACGGCGATTATAATTTCTGCGTCGGCTTCGGGGTGAACGAGCCGCAGCGCGTGGCGCCGAGCATCGCCCGGCTCTCCGCCGCGACCGCCAAGACCGGCCGCGATGTTGGCGCACTGGTCATGCAGATGGTCATCGCCGAGGAGACCGATGCCGCGGCGATGGCCAAGTGGCAGTTGTACTGCGACGGCCTCGACCATGAGGCGATGGCCTGGCGCAACGCCCAGGCCGGCGCCGACCAAAGCGTCGATCCCTATGCCACCGCCAACCGGCAGAAGATGCAGGGCGAGCAATCGCCCACCAACCAGGGCGTCTTCGTCGGCAGCTATGCGACCGTGGCGGGGCTGCTGGACGAGATGGCGGAAATCCCGGGGCTGCGCGGGGTGATGCTGACCTTCGACGATTTCGTCCTCGGCATGGAGAAATTCGGCACCCGCATCCAGCCACTGATGAAAAGCCGCGCCCATGTGCTCGCGGCGGCCTGAGGAGAGACCGATGCGCATCACCCGCCGTACCGCGCTGGCCGCCGGCCTCGCGATGCCCGCCCTCGGCCCCACCCGCGCCCGCGCCGCCGGCATCGAACAGACCGCGGTCGAGGTCATCGGCGTGCGCGATCCGCAGCTGGGCGCCCAGCTCGCGGTCGCCGACCAGCTCGGTTTCTTCAAGGAACAGGGGATCGACGTCACCATCCGCTGGACCCAGTCGGCGGCGGATACGCTGACCATCATGGGCGGCGGCTCGGCCCATATCGGGGTCGGCGGCAGCTTCACCCAGGTGGTCTTCGGCGGCCAGAAGCTGCCGATCCGCACCATCACCGCGCTGGCCGATATCGCCGAGACCCAGGGCTTCGTGCTCAGCCCCGGCGTCAAGCTGGCGCATCCGCGCGAGCTGGAGGGCAAGCGGCTGGCCTTCACCCAGGGCAATTCCCAGGTGGTGCTGCTGGCCAAGCTGGCCGCCATGTTCCAGTTCGATGCGTCGAAGATCGTGCTGGTCAACATGAACCAGTCGGAAGGCGTGGTCGCGGCCTCCAAGGGGGACGTGCATGGGCTGCTCGGCTGGCAGCCGAACCTGTTCCGCCTCGTCGGCATGGGCGGCACGATGTACTGCACCGGAGGGACGCTGTTCACCACCGGCACGGCGCAGGTGATGCCGGAGGAGAGCAAGCCGCTCTACAACCACTCCACCCTGATGGCCTCGCAGGACTGGATCGACAACAAGCCGAATACGCTGGCGGCGCTGCTGAAGGCCCTGCTGAAGGCGAATGCCGTCATCAACGACGACCGGCCGCGGGCCATGACGGCCTTGCAGCGCATGCTGCGCATCGATGCGGAGGCGCTGACCGTCATGGTCGACGCCAATAAGTATGCGCTGGGCATCACTCCCTCGCTGATCGCCAGCCACCGCTTCCAGAGCGAATGGGCGCTGAACATCAAGCGCATCCCCGCCGCGCCGCGCCCGGAGGATTGCTTCTCGACCAAGATCCTCGACCTGATCGACCCCGCACTCTCGACCTGGAAGGCCGCGGCATGAGCCTCACCCGTCGCCTGCTCCTCGCTGCCCCGGCGCTCATCATCCCGCCGACGCTGGCCTTCGCGGCGCCGGAGGAGAAGGAATTCGAATTCCTCGGCGTGCGCGACCCGCAGCTCGGCATGCAGCTCGCCGTCGCCGAGCATTTCGGCCTGTTCCGCGAGGAGGGCATCAACCTGACCTTCCGCTGGCAGCCCTCGGGCGGCGACGTGCTGACGGTGATGGGCAGCGGCTTCCCCATCGGCGTCGGCAGCCAATTCGGCCAGATCGCACTCGCCGCGCAGAACATTCCGGTGAAGATCCTGACCGGCCTCGCCGATATCTCGGATACCCAGGGCATCGTGCTCGGGCCGCATACCAAGGTCGCCACGCCGAAGGATCTGGAAGGCAAGCGCGTCGCCTTCACCCAGGGCAACAACAGCCCGCTGATGTTCGTGAAGCTGGCCCAGCGCTTCGGCTTCGACCACACCAAGATCCAGATGATCAACATGAACCCCAGCGAGGGCGTCATCGCCGCCTCCAAGGGCGACGTGGATATCCTGCTGGCCTGGCAGCCCTTCCTGCATCGCCTGATCACCATGGGCGGCACGCTGTTCGCGACCGGCGGCGCCACCTATTTCACCGGCAGCAAGGTGGTGCTGCCGGAAGCGGAGAAGCTGCTTTATTCGCATTCCGTCATCCTGGCGAACCAGAGCTGGATCGACAGCAAGCCGAATACCCTGGCCGCGCTGCTGCGGGCGCTGATCAAGGCGGATACCCGTTTCAAGACGGATCGCGCCGGCGCCATGGCCGGCATCCAGCGGGTGCTGCGGGTCGAGCCGGAGCCGCTCCGGGTGATGACCGAGGCGAACCGCTACGGCGTGCTGATCGACCAGCCGCTGGTGAACAGCTACCGCTTCACCAACGACTGGGCGGTCGGCATCAAGCGCATCGCCAATCCGCAGAAGCCGGAGGATGGCATAACCCCGGTCATCCTCGACCAGGTGGACCGCAGCCACGTGACCTGGCGGGGTGGCGTGGCATGAGCGCGACCAGCATCGGCACGGTCGCGCCGGCCCCCGCCGCCCGCATCCCGTCCCCCTGGCCGAAGCGCTTCGCCGATGCCGGCATGCGCTGCTTCGCCATCGTGCTGTTCATCGCCATCTGGGCGGCGGTCAGCCTCGGCAACCAGTATATCTGGAAGGCCTTCAACCCGATCCTGCTGCCGACGCCGATCGACGTGGTCCGCGCCGGGATCGAGGCGATCCAGACCGGCGAATTGCAGGCCAATATCATCGCCAGCATGCGGCGGGTGATCCAGGGCTTCGGCATCGCCGCCGTGGCGGGCGTGGTGGTCGGCCTCGCGGTCGGCACCTGGAAGCCGCTGGAGAAGCTGGTGGAGCCGATGATCGAGCTGCTGCGGCCGATCCCGCCGCTGGCCTTCCTGCCGATGATGGTGCTGTGGTTCGGCATCGGCGAGATGTCGAAGA
>JAQGIA010000406.1 GCA_028291445.1 Belnapia sp. | reverse complement strand
GCGGCATCCTGGTTGCGCTGCCGGAAAAGCCGCGCGTACCGCAGGGCCGCTAGGCAACCCATGCAGACCGGTCGCGCTTGCGTCCCGCCCGCCATTGGTCTAGCGCAGGGCTTAACGCCGGAGGAGAGCCGCGTCATTTCCCAAGCCAGGCTGCAGCAGCCCCCAAGCAAGCAGGCCGACCGGCTGGGGCATCCTCGGGCGGCGCTGGATGCGGAATCGGTCCGCGACGCCTATCGGCGTTGGGCCGGTGTCTATGACGGGGTCTTCGGCGGCGTCTCGGGCGCCGGCCGCAAGCGCGCGGTCGCCGCGGCGAACAAGCTGCCGGGCACCCGGGTGCTGGAGGTGGGCGTCGGCACCGGCCTCGCCCTGCCGCTGTACAGCGCGCAGAAGCGGGTCGTGGGGATCGACCTGTCCAGCGACATGCTGCGCCGGGCCCGCGACCGGGTGGCGACCGAGGGCCTGCGCAACGTCGTCGGGTTGGTGGAAATGGATGCCGAGTCGATGGCATTCGAGGATGCCAGCTTCGATATCGCCGTGGCCATGTTCACCGCGACCGTGGTGCCGGATGCCAAGCGGCTGTACCGCGAGATGCGCCGGGTGGTCCGGCCGGGCGGCGAACTGCTGTTCGTGAACCATTTCGCCGCCGAGGGCGGGCTTCGCTGGTGGGCCGAGCGCACCCTGGCGCCGCTGTCCCGGGTGCTGGGCTGGCATCCGGATTTCGCCCTGACGGACCTGCTGGAGGACCCCCGCCAGGCGGTCGAGATCACCGAATGCCCGCCCTTTGGGCTGTTCACCCTGGTCCGGGTGCCGAACCTGGCGATCGCCTGACCCCTGGGGTCCAAGGTCTTCCGGCCTTTGGTGGGGTAGCCTGAAGGGGCGAGGCCCCTTTGTCCGGGCGCCGGCAGCAAGCCCTCAACGCCGCTGGCAAGCCAGCCTAGGCCGCGCCCCGCCACCCCCTTTCCGGATGACCAGGGCCGGTCCCAGCCCTGGCGCACAGAGCCCGGCCATCGTCCTGGCCGGCAGCGGGACCGTTCCGCCCGCCCCCCAGGCGGCCCCCAGCCGGGCCAGCATCACCCGGCGGTGGTAGGCGCTGCCGCGTTCCGCTTCGCCCGAATGGTATTGCGCGATGGCATCCGCCCAATTGCCGGTGCGGGCGTAAAGGTCCCGCAGGAAGCGGGTGGCGTAGCGCAGGTTCGCCGCGGGATCGAAGCCCTGGTCCGGGTTGGCGAAGGCCTCCGGGTGGTGCAGCCAATTGACCTGCATGCAACCGATATCGACCGAGCGGTGGCCGCTGGCGAGCAGCGCCTCGACCTTGGCCACGGCGGCCTCGCGCGTCGGTTCGGCATGGCCTTCGCCCGCGGCGTTCCAACTCCATGGCCAGGGCTCGATGCGTCCGCGCCCGTCGGCCCGGCCGCTTTCCACCAGGGCGATGGCCAGCAGCAGGCCGGGCGGCAGGCCGGAGCCGCGTTCAGCCACCAGAATGGCGCGGCGGCAGGCGGTCCAGGGATCTTCCTGTGGCCCCGGCCGCTGTAGCCCAGGCTGCTGTAGCCCAGGCTGCTGGGGTGCAGGCTGCTGGGGCGCAGGTTGGGCGGTGGCGGGATGGCCGGCAGCCAGCAGCGGTGCGAGCAGCAAAACGCCGACCAGCAACCGCCGCCGCGCGAGGCTTCGGCCGCATCCGGTGCGAAGCCGGGCCCAAGGCCGGCGGACTGAACTTCGACCCTTCGTAATTATGTGTATGTCCGCCTCGTTTTGTATAATTCCGGATTTGGCCCGGGCCGTGCGGCGATTCAAACCTCTCATGCAAGCCCTGGCCTGAGCCGGGAGGGTGGAGCCACTGCGCAACCTGACGCTGCCTGCCCGCCTGGCCTTCCGCGTGCTTGCCAACGTGCTGCCGTTGCTCGTTTATAATCCTGGGATCAGCTACCTCGGTTTTTAGAAGGACCGGGTCAAAGCGGGTATTTTGGCGCTGGATCCCGCCCGGGCGCTGGGTCATGCGGTGGAGACCGGGGTGCAGACCCATATCGCCATGCTGTAAGTGCTGGCCCTGTCGCAGGCGCTGCGGGCCGGGGATTTGCAGACCTTCCGGCAGCGGACGGTCGCGGCGCTGGAGCATCAGCTGCCCGGCCCCAATATCCTGTTGGTGCGGGAGGATGGCGGCGGGCCGTCATGGCCTCGTTGCTCGACAGCGGGCGGCGGTTGCGGCTGGTGGCGGCGGAGCTGAACCATCGGGCCGAGAACGCCCCGGCGACGGTGCAGGCGCTGCAGACGGCGCGGGGGCCTTGCCCGGTCCGTTTTAGCACCGCCTTCAGCGCCCGGCTCCTTACCGGGCGCGGGCGGATGAACTGAGGGTGGGCAGCCGGGTGACGCTGGAGTTCCGGCCGGCATGCATGCGACCATCCGCATCGCTGCCCGGCCGGTCGTGGCCCCTGCCCATGTCGAGCCGGCCTGATCGGCGCCGCCCGTGCCTCACTCCCCCATGCCTCACTCCCCCACGCCTCACTCCCCGGTGACGATCCCCCAGAGCAGCTTGAGGTTCAGCGCCACGATCACCGCCGTGCTGGCCCAGCCGATGATCATCTGCCAGCGCGGCGCGGCGAATTCGCCCAGCCGCTTGCGGTCCCCGGCGAAGAGCATCAGCGGCACCACGGCGAAGGGCAGCTGCAGGCAGAGCACCACCTGGGACAGGATAAGCAGCTGGGCGGTGCCGCTGGTGCCGTAGAGCCAGGTGACGATGACCGCGGGGATGATGGCGACCAGCCGGGTCACCAGCCGGCGGATCACCGGCGGCAGCTTCAGGCCGAGGAAGCCCTCCATCACCACCTGGCCGGCCAGGGTCGCCGTCACCGTGGCATTCAGCCCGCAGGCGAGCAGCGCCACAGCGAACAGGGTCGCTGCGGCGGCGGTGCCGACCATGGGAGTCAGCAGCTCGTAGGCTTCTTGGATTTCCGCCACCTCGGTCCGGCCGCCGGCGTGAAAGACCGCGGCGGCGGTGATCAGGATCGCGGAATTCACCAGCAGGGCCAGGCAGAGCGCGGCGCTGCTGTCGATGGTGGCGAAGCGGATGGCCTCCCGCTTGGCGGGCGCATCGGTCCCATAGGCGCGGGACTGCACCACGGCGGTATGCAGGTAGAGGTTGTGCGGCATGACGGTCGCGCCAAGGATGCCGATGGCGATGTAGAGCTGCGCCTCGTTGGTCAGGATGGAGATCTGCGGCACGTAGCCGTTCAGCACAGCCGCCCAGTCCGGATTGGCCCAGGCGAGCTGGACCGCGAAGCAGCCGAAGACCAGGAACATCAGCCCGGCCACCAGGGCCTCCAGCCAGCGGACGCCGCGGTTCTGCAACCACAGGATCAGCAAGGCATCGAGCGCCGTCAGCACCACCCCGGCGATCAGCGGGATGCCGAACAGCAAGTGCAGGGCGATGGCGGTGCCGATCAACTCGGCCAGGTCGGTGGCGCAGATGGCGATCTCGGCCAGGGCCCAAAGCGCCAGGTTAACCGGGCGCGGGAAGCGGTCACGGCAGAGCTGCGCCAGGTCCCGCCCGGTGGCGATGCCGATCCGGGCGCAGAGCGCCTGCAGCAGCATGGCCATGAGGCAGGAGATCAACGCGACGCTGAGCAGCGTGTAGCCGAAGGCCGAGCCGCCGGCGAGCGCGGTGGCCCAATTGCCGGGGTCCATGTAGCCCACGGCGATGAGGTAGCCGGGACCGACGAAGGCTGCCAGCCGACGCAGCCAGCCGGCCGCGTGAGGGATGCGGACGCTGCCGTGCATTTCCGGCAGACTGAGTTCTACCGGCTTGGCGGAGAATTGCGCCAGCGGCGCGGGGTCGGGTCGGGTCAGCATCGGGACGCGGCCCGATGGACGGGTGAACAGGTCTTCAACTGTTCAGAGGTTCCTTGTTTTTCAGTGGGTTATGCAGGGTATCGCAGTTGCACTTGCGGGCCATTCCTGTCAAGTGGTCAACCTGAAGGTGAGGTACGATGCGCGGACGGATCAGGATCGCCGACGACCAGGTGGTCGAGCTTGCGGAAATGTTCCGGCTGATGAGCGACCCGACGCGGCTCAAGATCATCCTGGCCTGCCTCGACGCGGCGGCGGCGGTGGGGGAGATGGCCGATCGCCTCGGCATCTCCGCCTCGCTGGTGTCGCATCATCTGCGGCTGCTGCGGGCGGCGCGGCTGTTGCAGGCGGATCGGCGCGGCCGGCAGGTTTTCTATGCGGTGCAGGACCAGCATGTGCGGTCCATGCTGTCCGACATGGTGGATCATGTGGCGGAGGTGGACGCCGAGGCCGAGGTGGCGCCCTGACCCCTGGCGTGCCGGGGATAATTCGGCGGCAGGGAAGCGGCTTGGGGCCGGTTGCCCCGATCTACTTGCGGATCGGCCGGGCAGCCTCACTTGTGCGGTGCGGTGCTGGGCGACTATGGTCCGGCCGCGGCGGCGCTGCCCCTGGCGGGGCGGCGCGGCGCACCGGCCGGTCAGTTCGGGCGGCAGGGCGGCTATCAGGCGGTGCGGGCACCGCGCGCGGGCGGGACACGGAATGCAGCGGTTGATCGGGCGTTGGTTCGGTAAGGCATCTGGGCTGGCGCTTGCCGCCCTGTTCGGCATGGCCGGCGTGGTCGGTCCTGCCTTGGCGCAGCCCTCGGGCGGGATCGCCGGAGCGACCCATTCGGGCTTCGGAGCGCCGGTGCCCTGGGGCATCGGCCTGCAGCCGGCCGGCGGCCCGGTGAAGGAGGCGATCCACGATTTCAACAGCTTGGTGCTGTGGATCATCATCATCATCACCGCCTTCGTCTCGGTGCTGCTGGCCTATTGCGTATGGCGCTACCGCGAGGCGGCGAACCCGACGCCGTCGCGCACCAGCCACCACACCATGCTGGAAGTGGCCTGGACCGTGTTGCCGGTGCTGATCCTGCTGATTATCGCCATCCCGTCCTTCCGGCTCATCTACTACGAGGACCGGGCGCGGGATGCGGACATCACCATCAACGTCCAGGGCCGCCAGTGGTATTGGCATTATGCCTATCCCGACAACGGCAACTTCGCCTTCGACAGCCGGCCGATCCCAACCGATGAGCTGAAGCCCGGGCAGCTGCGCAACCTCGAGGTGGACGAGCCGCTGGTGATCCCGGTGGGCGCCAATGTCCGCGTGCTGACCACCGGCCAGGACGTGATCCACAGCTTCTTCGTCCCCTCGCTCGGCGTGCAGAAATACACCATCCCCGGCCGGACGCTGGAGACCTGGTTCCGCGCCGATCACGCGGGGACCTTCTACGGCCAGTGCAACCAGATCTGCGGGACCAACCACTGGTTCATGCCGATCATGGTGCGCGCCGTGCCGCAGGCCGAGTTCCAGGCCTGGATCGAGGATGCGAAGAAGAAATTCGCGGCGGCCGAGCCGGCTGGCACGACGCCGGCAACCCAGCAGCTTGCCGAGGCCAGCCGGTAACTCCGGCGGCACCGGTTGACACACCATAACGAGGCGGACGGACCCATGGCGACCGCGGACCACAGTACCCCCCACGCAGGCCCCGATCACGCGGGCCATGACCATCACGATCACCGCCCGGGCTTCGTCTCGCGCTGGTTGTTCAGCACCAACCACAAGGACATCGGTACCCTCTATCTGATCTTCGCGGTCGCTGCCTCGCTGGTCGGCGTGGGCCTGTCCGTATTGATGCGGATGGAGCTGCAGCAGCCCGGCATGCAGTTCTTCGCCGATGGTCAGGGCTGGAACGCCGTGGTCAGCGCGCACGGCCTGATCATGGTGTTCTTCGTCATCATGCCGGCGATGATCGGCGGCTTCGGCAATTGGTTCGTGCCGCTGATGATCGGCGCGCCGGACATGGCCTTCCCGCGGATGAACAACATCAGCTTCTGGCTGCTGGTGCCGGCCATCCTGCTGCTGGGCTCCAGCATGTTCGTGGGCGAAGGCGCCGGCGCGGGCTGGACCATCTATACCCCGCTGTCGGATATCCAGTACCACCCCGGCCCGTCGATGGACCTGGCGCTGTTCAGCCTGCATCTGGCCGGCGCCTCCTCGATCATGGGTGCAGCCAACTTCATCACCACCATCTTCAACATGCGCGCGCCGGGCATGACCCTGCACAAGATGCCGCTGTTCGTGTGGTCGATGCTGGTCACCGCCTTCCTGCTGCTGCTGGCCGTGCCGGTGCTGGCCGGCGCCATCACCATGCTGATCACCGACCGCAACTTCGGCACCGCCTTCTTCAACCCGGCGGGCGGCGGCGACCCGGTGCTGTTCCAGCATCTGTTCTGGTTCTTCGGCCACCCCGAAGTCTACATCATGATCCTGCCGGGCTTCGGCATCGTCAGCCACGTCATCTCGACCTTCAGCCGCAAGCCGGTCTTCGGCTACCTCGGCATGGCCTATGCGATGGTGGCGATCGGCGTGGTCGGCTTCATCGTCTGGGCCCACCATATGTTCACCTCGGGCATCGACGTGGATACGCGGGCCTATTTCATGGCGGCGACCATGGTCATCGCGGTGCCCACGGGGATCAAGATCTTCAGCTGGATCGCCACCATGTGGGGCGGCTCCATCAGCCTGAAGACCCCGATGCTCTGGGCCATCGGCTTCATCTTCCTGTTCACCCTGGGCGGCGTGACCGGGGTGAAGCTGGCCAATGCCGGCGTCGACGTCATCCTGCACAACACCTACTACGTGGTGGCGCATTTCCACTACGTGCTGTCCCTGGGTGCGGTCTTCTCGATCTTCGCCGGCTTCTACTACTGGATCGGCAAGATGAGCGGGCACCAGTATCCGGAGTTCTGGGGCAAGGTGCATTTCTGGATGCTGTTCGTCGGCGCCAACCTGACCTTCTTCCCGCAGCACTTCCTCGGCGCCCAGGGCATGCCGCGGCGCTACCCGGACTATCCGGATGCCTTCGCCGGCTGGAACCTGCTGTCCTCGCTGGGCTCCTACCTCTCGGCCGGTTCGATGCTCGTCTTCCTTTATGTCTGCTACCGGACCTTCACCTCGAAGGAGCAGGTCGCCGACAATTATTGGGGCGAGGGCGCCACCACCCTCGAGTGGCAGGTCAGCAGCCCGCCGCCCTTCCACACCTTCGAGGAACTGCCGCGGATCCGCTGATCCAGGCTGCAGTTTGCGAATATCGGCAACGCCACGCCCGAGAGGGTGTGGCGTTTTCCGTGTCACGGGCCTACATCGCCCGCATGAGCGATGTCACCGCCGCCGCCACCGTTCCCCCCTCGGCCCAGGACCTGTCCGAGGTCGCCGACTGGATCGCCCTGCTCAAGCCGCGCGTCATCTCCCTGGTGGTCCTCACCGGGCTGGTCGGCCTGCTGGTGGCGCCGGGCCACCTCCACCCGACCCTGGCCATCGCCGCGGTGCTCTGCATCGCGCTGGGCGCCGGCGCGGCGGGTGCCATCAACATGTGGTACGACCGCGATATCGACGCGGTGATGCGGCGGACCGAGCGGCGGCCGATCCCGGCCGGGCGGATCGATCCCGGCGCGGCGCTGGCCTATGGCATCGGCCTGGCCGCGGCCTCGGTGGCCATCATGGGGCTGGCCACGAATTGGGTGGCGGCCGGCGTGCTGGCGCTGTCCATCGGCTTCTATGTCTTCGTCTACACCATGTGGCTGAAGCGGCGGACCTCGCAGAACATCGTCATCGGCGG
>JAQGIA010000347.1 GCA_028291445.1 Belnapia sp. | reverse complement strand
CGTGGTGCCGCTGCCGGCACTCGCCCCCTTCGGCGCCGCCGAGGTGGCGGCCGCGGGCTGCACCCTTTGCCTGGCCTGCACCATGGTCTGCCCGACCGGCGCCTTCTCGGCCAATGCGGACCGGCCGGAGCTGCGCTTCCTGGAAGACGCCTGCGTGCAATGCGGGCTTTGCGTCGCCACCTGCCCGGAAAGGGTGATCGCTCTATCGCCCCGGCTCAACTTCGCCGCCACCGCCAGCCAGCCGCAGGTGGTGAAGGCCGAGGCGCCCTTCCACTGCACCCGCTGCGCCAAGCCCTTCGGCACCCGCAGCAGCATCGAGCGGGTGAAGGCGAAGCTGGCCGGCAGCCGGCACTGGATGTTCGCCGACCCGGCCCGGCTGGCGGTGCTCGAGATGTGCGAGGATTGCCGCGCGGCGGAGGCCACGCTGGGCGGGATCGATCCCTATGCCGGGCCGCCCCGCCCCGCCGTGCGCACCACCGAGGACTGGCTGCGCGCGGCCGAAACCCCGGGCGCAGCCGAATTCCCGGAAGGCGGCTGATCAGCCGCCCTTGTCGTTGCGCGAGCCCACCGGACGCGGGGTGCTCGGCGTACCGCCGATATCGCCGACCGGCACGCCGCTGCGCTCGATGACCGGCTGGCCGCGGGAATTGGTACCGGTCACCGTCGCCGTGCCGGCCGAGGCATCGCCGCTATGGGGTTGCTCGAAAGCCCGCTGCTGCAGCGGCGAGCTGCCCTGACCGGCCGTGGCGGAGGTCGGTGCCGGGCCGCTCTCGGGAGCGCAGGCGGCGAGAGCCGTGGCGGCGGCCAGGGCGAGGAAAGGACGCATGATCATGACTCCGATATCTGTTGTCGGGAGCAGCTTCGCCGTCCCGAGCAAGATCTGGTATCACGAAACCGCGATACGCAGCGCCGACCGACCCAGCGTTCCTGGCCCGCCTTTGCATCGCCCTGCCACATCCGAGGTGATCCAGCCGCCGAAGAAGCCGCTCGGCTGCGACACCACCCGGTCATCGTCGACGCAGCAGGCCTCGATCCGCCCGGCATGGACGTCGACATGATCGCGGATGGCGGGTGGAAAGTCTCCAGCACGCGCCAGGCGGCCGTGGTTTCGGCGATGGGCACGCCACCCAGGGTGATGCCGATGCGCGGCTGCCGGGCTCCAGCCGCGGCGGACGGGGATAATCGGCAACGCATCCGGTCATGCCGCCCAGGTGGCCCCGCCCCCTTCCCCTGCAACGGTCCCGGGCCAATGTTGCCGACATTCCGAGGAGGAACCCCATGGCCGAGACCAACCTGCAGATCCTGCTGCGCCGCCGACCCAATGGCCCGCCGGTCGCCGAGGATTTCGAGATCGTCGAGACCGCGGTGCCGCAGCCGAAAGCCGGCGAGGTGCTGGTGAAGGCGCATTACCTCTCGCTCGACCCCTATATGCGCGGCCGCATGTCAGATGCGAAAAGCTATTCCGCCCCGGTCGCGCTGGGCGCCGTCATGGAAGGCCAGACCGCGGGCGAGGTGGTCGCCTCCACGGTCGAGGGCTTCGCCCCGGGTGATATCGTGCTCGGCGGCTTCGGCTGGCAGCGTTTCTCGTGCGTGGCGCCGGGCCGGCTGTTCAAGATCGACGGGGGCGAGGCGCCGCTTTCGGCCAGCCTCGGGGTGCTGGGCATGCCGGGGCTGACCGCCTGGGTCGGGCTGGAGGATATCGGCCAGCCGAAGGCCGGCGAGACGGTGGTGGTCTCCGCCGCCTCCGGCGCGGTGGGCCAAGTGGTCGGCCAGATCGCCAAGATCCGCGGCTGCAAGGTCGTCGGCATCGCCGGCGGCGCGAAGAAATGCGAATTCGTCACCGAGACCCTGGGTTTCGATGCCTGCATCGACCATCGCGGGGATCTCCAGGCACAGCTCGACGCCGCCTGCCCGAATGGCATCGACGTGTATTGGGAGAATGTCGGCGGCGCGGTGCAGCGCGCGGTCTTCCCGCGGATGAACGACCATGGCCGCATGGTGATGTGTGGCATGATCGCCGAATACAACGACACCAGCCCGGCTCCCGGCCCCAATCTGATGGCCGCCGTCCGCAAGCGGCTGCGCATCCAGGGCTTCATCGTCAGCGACACCGGCTGGCCGCGCTATCCGCAGTTCCGCCAGGAGATGCTGGGCTGGATGGCGGCCGGACGGCTGACCTGGCGGGAGGATGTGGTGGAAGGGCTGCGCAATGCGCCCAGCGCCTTCATCGGCCTGCTCAAGGGCGCCAATTTCGGCAAGCTGGTGGTGAAGATCGACTGAGGGCTCGTGACGGCAACACCGATGGCGCCAGCGGGCGATCCGCCGCGAACCCGATCGCGTCGCAGGCTCTGACATGCAGGATTCCGGCGAGGATGCCGGCGAGGATGATCGCCTCGCCGCGCTGCTGGCCGGCCATCGCATCCTGTTCTGCCATGGCCTGCTCGGGGAGGTAGCCGACTGGCTGCATCCCTTCGGCATGGATTACATGCACAGCCAGGCCGATTGGCTGCGGCGGATCGGCCTGACGGTGGCGGTGGTGCGGCTGCGGACCGGCGCACCGGTCGGCGTCAATGCCGGGCGGATCGCCGCCGCCATCGCCGCCGACCCGCGCCCGGTGGTGCTGGTCGGGCACAGCAAGGGCGGGCTCGATGCGCTGGCGGCGCTGCTGCTGCCCGGCATCGCCACGCGCTGCCGCGGCTTCATCGCGCTGCAATCGCCCTTCCATGGCTCGCCCATGGCCGATGCGATCTGCGCGCGGCGGTGGCTGCATCTGGCGCTGCACCGGCTGGGACGGCTGACGCGGCTCGGTACCGGCCGGGGGCTGTGCGACCTGACGACCGGCGTGCGCCAGGCCTGGATGCAGGATCGCGCGGCGGCGATCGAGACGCTGGTCGACACGCTGCCCTGCGTCGCCCTGGCGACCGTGCTCGAACGCCGCTGGCGCCGGCAGGAGGCGGTCTTCCTGCTGCTGGCCCGCTGGATGGAACGCCAGGGCGCGAGGGAGAACGACGGGCTGGTTTCCGTCGCCTCGGCCCGGCTGCCCGGGGCTGCCTTCGAACTGCTGGAAGGCGGCCACCGGGCGCTGGTGACCGCCGGGCCGGGGCGGGACCCGGTCGGAGTGCTGCGGCGGCAGTTGCTGTGGGTGGCCGAGGGTGGGCCCTGCGGCCCAGCCGCTATTCCGCCGCGACCTCGACCAGCACCAGTTCCGCATCCTCGGTCGCGGTGATCTCCATCACCGCCTCATCCCGGATGCCCGCCCCGTCCCTTGTGCCGAGCGCCACGCCATTCACCGTGACCGCCCCCTTGGCCGGCACCAGATAGGCGGCGCGGCCCTCGCCCAGCGGCTGGCGCAGGGTCGGGCCGGATTTCAGGCTCGCCGCCAGCACCGCGCCATCCACGTTCAGCGGCAGCGCGCCACTTGCCGCATCCTGCGCCCGGCCGCTGGCCAGCACCTCGAAGCCCGCCTCGCGCTGCTCCTTCGGGAAGGCCTTGGCCCCCCAATTCGGCTTGGCGCCGCGGCGGTCCGGCATGATCCAGATCTGGAAGATCCGGGTCGTCTCCGGCTCCAGATTGTACTCGCTATGCACCACCCCCGTGCCGGCCGACATGATCTGCACGTCGCCCGCCTCGGTGCGGCCCTCGTTGCCGAGGTTGTCCTTGTGGGTGATCGCGCCGTCCCGGACATAGGTGATGATTTCCATGTCGCGGTGCGGATGCGGGTCGAAGCCGGTGCCGGCGGCGATCTCGTCGTCGTTCCAGACGCGCAGCCGGCCCCAGTTCATCCGGGCGGCATCATGGTAGCCGGCGAAGGAGAAGTGGTGCTTGGCCTTCAGCCAGCCATGGTTGGCACCGCCGAGGGTGTCGAAAGGGCGGATATCGATCATCGGATCGCTCCTGTCTGCAAAGGCGCCGGCCTGATGGGGCCGGCTGGATGACACCCAGATAGGATGCCGCCCGCCCGATGTCCCATGCCCCCGGGCCATCGCCACCATTCACCGCAACAATAAGCGCCTCGCGCCGCCGCATTGCCGCAAGTTAAGCCCGCTCACACCTTCCGTAGAGGCGGCATGCGCCACAGTGTTCATGTCGTCCTGAGGATCCTTGGCTTCGGCCGGTGGAAACTGGACGGGCGACGTTCGGCAGTGGCTATTTCCCGGCAAGCCGCTGCCAAACTGGCAGCCTGAAAAGGCAGCCGTCGGGCCGGTCGGATCACTCCGGCCGGCCCGTTTCTTTTTGCCGGCGGCAGAATATTTCGAACAGGGACCGGCCGGCGCTCAGCGCCGCGGCCTGGTCTGCGCCGCCAGCAGCGCCAGCAGCCCTTCCAGCAATTGCGTCGGCGTCGGCGGGCAGCCCGGGATCACCAGATCCACCGTCAAGGCCGCGGCGATGCCGCCCTCCACCGCATAGCTGCCGCGGAACAGCCCCCCATCCACCGCGCAATCGCCGACCGCCACCACCCAGCGCGGCTCCGGCGTGCAGGCCAGGGTACGCTCCAGCGCCTCGCGCATGTTCCGCGTCAGCGGGCCGGTCACCAGCAGCACGTCGGCATGGCGCGGGCTGGCGACGAAGCGCAGGCCGAAGCGCTCCAGGTCATAGACCACGGATTGCAGCGCATTGATTTCCAGCTCGCAGCCGTTGCAGGACCCGGCATCGACCTGGCGGATGGCGAGGCTGCGGCCGAGCCGGGCCTGGCCGGCTTCCTCCAGCCGCTCGACCAGCGCCTGCACCACCGCGTCCGGCACCACCGGCGGCGGATCGGTGATCGGCGGGGTAACCAGGCCACGGGCCAGCCGCGGCCATAGCAGGCGCTTCAGCGGCTGCATCACAGATCGACCCCGCTGTAGGAACAGTTGAAGCTTTTGTTGATGATGGGGAAGTCGGCGACGATGTTGCCC
This sequence comes from Belnapia sp., assembly GCA_028291445.1. Lineage (GTDB taxonomy): Bacteria > Pseudomonadota > Alphaproteobacteria > Acetobacterales > Acetobacteraceae > Belnapia. Next base: position 8,400 of record JAQGIA010000347.1, on the reverse strand, counting down.
TCGACCGCGGCTTCCAGCAGCGGCCATTGCAGCCAGGACGGGTCGCGCGGAAACACCCCCCGCACCAGCCCGCCATCGTCGAGCGCCACCCAATGCAGGCATTCGCCGCGGAACCCCTCGACCAGCCCGAGCCCCTCCCCGCCACGCTGCGGCAGCGGCACGGCCAGCTCCGCCGGGGCGGTGCCCGGCGGCAGCCGCGCCAGCAGCAGGCCGAGCAGCCGGATGCTCTCCGCCGCCTCGGCCAGCCGCAGCCGGGCGCGGGCATCGACATCGCCCGCCGCCATTCCAGGGGCGGCCAGCCCAGGCACCGCCTCCCCCGCGTAGGGCGCATAGCCAGGGCTGCGCCGTGCATCGAAGCCGCGGCCCGAGGCGCGGCCGACGATCCCCCCCGCGGCGAAGCTGGCGGCCAGCGCGGGGGCGAGGATGCCGGTGCCCACCACCCGGTCCTGCAGGCTGGCATGGCTGTCGTAGATCGCGCCGAGCACCGGCAGCTCGGCCTCGACCAGCGCCAGCGCCGCGGCGATGGCCTCGGCCCCGCCCGGCCGCAGATCGTCGGTGACGCCGCCGGGCACCACCCGGTCCATCATCAGCCGATGGCCGAAGGCCGCATCGGCGGCGCGCAGCACGCCTTCGCGCAGCACCCCGGCCCTGGCATGCGGCCAGACGAAGGCGGCATCGTTGCAGATGCTGCCCCAGTCGTTCAGATGGTTGTGCAGCCGCTCCAGCTCCGCCATCACCCCGCGCAACGCCAGCGCCCGCGGCGGCGGCACGATGCCGAGCGCGGCCTCGACCGCCTGGGCGAAGGCCCAGGCATGCGCCACGGTGGAATCGCCGGACAGCCGGCCGGCGAAGCGCGCCGCGACCCGGGCCGGCTTGCCCAGCATCAGCCCGATGCTGCCCTTGTGCAGGTAGCCCAGGCGTTCCTCCAGCCGGATGACCGTCTCGCCCTGGACATGGAGGCGGAAATGCCCCGGCTCGATGATGCCGGCATGCACCGGCCCGACCGCGATCTGGTGCACCCCCTCGCCCTCGACCGTCAGGAATTGCGGCTGCTGCGGCGGCAGCGCATTGGCCGCCGGCTTCAGCGCCAGCGGCCCGACCAGCGGCCAACGGCCATGGTCGAGCCAGGGCCGCGCATCCAGCGCCCCATCCGCCACCAGGCCCCAGAGGTCGCCCACCATCCGCTCGAAGCGCACCGCCCCGGGCCGGACCGGCGACAGCGCCCGGTAGCGCCCGTCCGGCGCGGCACAGGAGGCGATGATGCAGCCGCCTTCCGCCAGCAGGCAGGCATGCACCACGCCGGGCTCCGCCCATAGCGCGAGGAGGTCCACCGTGGGATCGGCCGCCAGCGCCTCGGCCATGGCGCTCCATTGGCCGTGGTCCAGCAGGTGGCGCGGATGCGGCCGGCAGCCCTGGTCCTGGCCATGCCGGATCAGGCTCAGCAGGCTCATCCCGGGATCCTCGCCGCCTGCCCGAGCAGCATGGCCAGCGGCCCCGGCAAAGCCGCGCCCAGCAGCAGCGCCAGCGCCAGATGCAGCCAGACCGGCCCCAGGGTGAACCAATCCCGGGTGAACCAATCCGCCCCGGTCGCGCCCCCTGATGCGGCGTCCCTCGGCGCATCCGGCGTTGGGTCGCCGAGGCACAGCGCCTGCAGGATATGGAGCTTCGCCACCGTCGCCGTCAGCAGCCCGATGCCGAGCGGCAGGATCAGCCAGGCATGCCGCGCCGCCACCTCGGTCAACAGCAGGAATTCGCTGGCGAAGAGGCTGAAGGGCGGCAGCCCCGCCACCGCCGCGATGGCGATGGCCAGCGCCCAGCCGAGCCCGGGATGCGAGGCGCAGAGCCCGGCGATATCGGCGGTCTTCTGCGACCCGCGCAGCCGCACCGCGGCGCCCAGGCCGAAGAACACCGCCGATTTGCACAATGAATGGCCCAGCATGTGCAGCAGCCCCGCCAGGTTGCCGGCAACGCCGCCGAGGCCGAAGGCGATCGCCGCCAGCCCCATGTGCTCGATGCTGCTCCAGGCGAAGAAGCGCCGCGCATCCCGCCGGCGCCACAGCGCGAAGGCCGCCAGCAGCAGGGAGGCGAGGCCGAAGGCCAGCAGGAAGCGGCCGGGCGCCACCGCCCCGTCATGCGCGCCGACGATCGCCTTGGCGCGCAGCACCGCATGCAGCGCCGCGTTCAGCAGCAGGCCGGACAGCACGGCGGAAATCGCGATCGGCCCCTCGGCCTCGGCATCCGGCAGCCAGCTATGCAGGGGCACCAGCCCGGCCTTGGTCCCGTAGCCCACCAGCAGGAAGACGAAGGCGAGGTTCAGCACGCCGGGATCGGCCTGCTCGGCCAGCCCGCGCAGCACCGTCCAGGACAGGCCGCTGTCGCCATGCCCGACCAGGGGCTGCGCCGCGAGATAGAGGATGATGGTGCCGAACAGCGCCAGGGTGATCCCGACGCCGCAGAGGATGAACAGCTTCCAGGCCGCCTCGATCGCCGGCGGCGTGCCATGCACCGCCACCATCAGCACGCTGGCCATGGTGGCGATCTCGATCGCCACCCACATCACCCCCATGTTGTCGGCCAGCAGCGCCAGCGCCTGCGCCCCCATGAAGACCTGGAAAGCGACGTGGTAGGCCCGCAGCCGCAGCGCATCGAAGCGCTCGGCGCCCACCGCGCCATGCGAAAACACCGCCGTGGTCAGCCCGATGAGGAAGGACAGCACCACCAGCGGCGTGTTCAGCGCATCCACATGGGTCCAGCCCTGGATTCCGCCGGGATGCGCCAGCAGCGCCAGGGCCAGCAGGAAGCCGGCGGCGGAAACCCCGATATTGGCCAGGGTCGCCTGGCGTTCCCGCGGCAGGAAGGCCAGCAGCAGCGCTCCCGCCCAGGGCAGGAAGACCACCGCCCATGGCAATGGAAAACTGGGCAGGGGAAAGTCGAAGGGCATCAGCGGCCTTCGCCGCGATGCGGATCGAGCAGCGAGACGTCGACGCTGTCGAAGCGCTCGCGGATCTGGAAGACGAAGACGCCGGCCACCACCAGCACCACCATCACCAGCGCCGCGGTCGACAACTCGACCACCAGCGGCATTCCCGCCACGCCGACGGCGGCGAGAATCAGTCCGTTCTCCATGCTCATCAGCCCGGCGACCTGCAGGATGGCGTTGCGCCGGGTGATCATCATCAGCATCCCCAGCAGCACGACGGAGAGCGCCAGCGCCAGATCCTCCCGCGCGATGGCCCGTGCCCCGGTGGTGATGGGCAGCACCACCAATATGGCCAGCGCCACCAGCGCCACCCCGGCGATCAGGCTCGGCCCCACGCCCATGGCGGTATCCACGGTGCGGTCCATGTCCAGCCGGCGGATCAATACCCGCAGCGCCAGCGGGATGAGCACCGCCTTGGCGGCGAAGGCGATCAGTGCCGTGAGGTAAAGTTGCGGCGCAGACTGCATGCCGCCCTGCCAGGCCGCGGCGCAGGCGAGGATGGCGCCCTGGATGGCCAGCCCGTTGATCACCGCCGTCACCCGCCGCTGATAGAGCAGCATGAAGGACAGCAGCAGCATCCCGCCGCCGAACAGATGCGCGACATCATAGGGGAGTTGCCCGAAGGTCATGCCGCAACCTGCCCTTCGGAGGTCCTGGCCCGGGACGCCGCCATCATGCCAGCCCCGTCGAGACGAACAGCAGCGCCGCCGCCAGCAGCGCCAGCAGCAGCGCGGCACCGAGGAATTCAGGCACCCGGAAGACCCGCATCTTGGCGATGGCGCTTTCGAACACCGCCAGCGCGAAGCAAAGCGCGCCCAGCTTCAGCAGCCAGGCCGCCAGGCCCAGGACCCAGGCAAGCGGCCCCGCCCCCGTCGGCGCCGTGCCGAATGGCACGAAGATGGCCGAGAGCAAGGCCAGCCAGAGCGTCAGCTTCAGCGCCGCCTGGAATTCCCACAGGGCCAGGTGCCGGCCGGAGCTTTCCAGCAGCATCGCCTCATGCACCATGGTCACTTCGAGATGCGTCCCCGGGTTGTCGACCGGGATGCGGGCATTCTCGGCGACCGCCACCGCCAGCATCGCCACCGCCGCCAGCGCCAGCGAGACCCGCAGCCCCAGCCCGCCGTCGCGGAAGGTCGCGGCGATGAGGTCGAGGTTGGTGGTCCCGGCCAAGATGGCGAAGGTCAGCACGCAGAGCAGCAGGGCCGGCTCGGCAAACACCGCAAAACTCATCTCCCGCGCCGCGCCCAGCCCGCCGAAGCCGGTTCCCACATCCAGCCCCGCCAGGGCCAGCGCCATCCGCGCCAGCGCCAGCAGCCCGACCAGCAGGATCAGGTCGCCGACCGGCGCCAGCAGCATCCCGCGCGAGAAGCTGGGGATGCAGGCCAGCGCCACCAGGCTCGCGGTGCAGGCCACATAGGGCGCGACCTCGGAGACCATCGAGGCATTCTCGGCCAGCACCGGGCGCTTGCGCAGCAGCTTCAGCATGTCCCGCAGCGGCTGCAGCGGGGAGGCTCCGCGCCGCCCCTGCATCCGCGCCTTCAGCCAGCGGATGAGGCCGACCACCAGCGGCGCCGCCGCCAGCACCAGGGCAAGGTGCAGCGCCTGCACGATGATCGACCCGAAGGTCAGCACCTCACCGCGCCTCCAGCCAGGCGAGCAGCGCCAGCAGCACGACCAGCGTCCCGAAGCTGAGCGAGAGGCAGCCACGGATCGTCAGGTCGCGCAGCCGCTCGGCCCGGGCGGCGATGCCATCCCGCAGTCGGGCCAGCGGCATCAGCAGCCAGCCCGGCGTCGGATCGGCGGCATGGGCGGCGAAATGGCCGGGCCGCGGGTCGCCCGGCGGGCGCATCATCACCACCTCCCGCGCCCCGAGCAGGGCGCTGCCCAGCATCTGCCGCAGCGGCTGGGCGAAGCCGGCGGCGCCCGGCTGGGTCAGCGGGTCGCCGAAGTGCAGGAAGGGCGGCGGGTCGCTGAAGCCGCCGTTCCAGACCGGCCCGCGCTGCGTCGCGCCGGTCGAGCGCCGCCGCACCAGGAACCAGAGGGTGACCAGCACCAGCGCCAGCAGCAGGGCCACCGCCAGCGGCAGGTAGGTCGAGGCGCCCTCACCGGCCACCAGGACCAGACCGGCCGGTGCCGGGGTGGGGGTTGCCGGGGTGGGGGTTGCCGGCCCGGCCAGCACCCGGATGGCCGGCGCCGCCAGGGCCAGCAGCAACCCCGGGAACAGCCCGAGCAGCACGACCAGCCCGGCCGGCAGCAGCAGCGCCCAGCGTTCCTTCAACGGCGCCTCCCGCGCTCCGGCGCCACGCGGGCTGCGCGGCCGGCCGAGGAAGACCAGGCCGAAGAAGCGCACCATCGCCGCCGCCGCCAGCGCCGCCGCCATGGCGACCAGCGCGGTCGCTGCCGCCACCACCACCTGGAACACGATGTCGCTCACCCGCCAGCCCGCCAGCAGCGCCTCCAGCAGCAGCCATTCGCTGGCGAAACCGGCCAGCGGCGGCAGCGAGGCCGCGGCCCCGATGCCGACCAGCGCCGCCAGGGCGGTCACCGGCATGGCATGGATCAACCCGCCCAGCCGGTCGATCCGCTGGCTGCCGGCGGCGTTGCGTACCGCCCCGGCGACCAGGAACAGCAGGGTCTTGAAGATGCCGTGGTTCAGCGCGTGCAGCAGCGAGGCCCCGGCCGCCAGCGCCGCCAGCGGTCCGAGATCCGCCCCGCGGAAGGCCAGGGTGAGGCCGAAGCCCAGGGTGATGAAGCCGATGTTCTCGATGGTCGAGCAGGCGAGCAGCGGCTGGATCTCCGCCTCCATGTTGGCGCGCAGCGCGCCGAACAGCGCGGAGACGGCACCGGCCACCACCAGCGGCACCCCCCACCAGGCCGGCTGCACCGGGCCGCAGAGGTCGAGCAGCAGCCGCGCCAGCACATAGAGCGCGACCTTGTACATCACCCCCGACATCAGCGCCGAGACCGGGCCCGAGGCCGCCCGGTAGGCCGGCGGCAGCCAGGCATGCAGCGGCACCAGCCCCGCCTTGGCCCCGGCGCCCGCCAGGCCCAGCGCCAGCACCGCCCCCGCCCGCCAGCCCTCAGGCGGGCTGGCCCGGAGCGCGCTGAACTCCAGGCTGCCGGCCGGCCCGGCGAGCAGGCCGAAGGCCGGGACTAGGCAGGCCCCCGCCAGCACCGCGAACATCAGGTAGCGCCGCGCCGCCGCCCGGTTCTCCGCCTCGGCATGGTCGGCCGCGATCAGCGCCCAGGAGGCGAAGGACATCACCTCGAAGCCCAGCAGCAGGGTGAAGCCATCCGCCGCGATCAGGGTCAGCGCCATCCCGGCGAGCATCAGCGGGAAGGGCACCAGCACCCGGCCGGTCTCCGGCGGCATGCCCAGCGCGAACAGCGAGGCCGAGGCCCCGCTCAGCCCGAGCAGCAGCAGGAACCAGGCAGAGAGCCCATCGAGCGCCACCACCGCCGCGCCCCAGGGCGGGCCGAAGGGCAGCGCCATGGGCACCTCCGGCAAACCCATGCCCAGCTTGGCCGCCGCCACCCCGGCGAAGCCGAGGCCGATGACCAGGCAGCCGCCATGCACCGCCCGCGCCGCCCGCCGCTCCTGCCCCGGGACCCACCCCGATCCGGCCGCGACCAGGGCCAGCAGGGCCAGCAGGCCGATCCCGAGGAGGAGACCCGTCAGCACGGGAGAAGGCTCATGGCTCGCACCCGGCCAGTGTGCCCGCACTCGCGACCGGCGCGAAGGGCAAGCCGGGGGTCATCATGGCAAAACACTCACTTAACATCCGTGCAATGAGGCTATAGGGAAGCGGCAAGCGCCGAAGGCGCGCGGGGCGAATAGTTCAGGGGCCGGAATCAATGGATCGTCGTGGGTTGTTCGCCGGGGCCGCAGCGGCCGGCACGCTGGCCTTGTCCACCCCCGCCCTTGCCCAGGGCGCCCTGCCGGAGGTGCGCTGGCGCTGCGCCTCCTCCTTCCCCAAGTCGCTCGACACCATCTATGGCGCCGGCGAACACGTCGGCAAGCGGGTCGCGGCGCTGACCGACGGCAAGTTCCAGATCCGCACCTTCGCCGCCGGCGAGCTGGTGCCCGGCCTCGCCGTCGCCGATGCGGTGCAGACCGGCACGGTCGATTGCGCCCATACCGCCAGCTACTACTTCGTCGGCAAGGACCCGACCTTCGCCTTCGACGGCGCCGTCCCCTTCGGCCTCAACATGCGCCAGAACAACGCCTGGCTGCAGGCCGGCGGCGGCCGCGAGCTCCTGAAGGAATTCTTCGACGGCTACAACATCGTCTCCATCCCCGCCGGAAATACCGGGGCGCAGATGGGCGGCTGGTTCCGCCGCGAGATCAAGACCGCCGAGGACCTGCGCGGGCTGAAGTTCCGGGTCGGCGGCTTCGCCGGCAACGTGCTGCAGAAGCTCGGCGTGGTGCCGCAGCAGATCGCCGGCGGCGACATCTACCCGGCGCTGGAGAAGGGCACCATCGACGCCGCCGAGTGGATCGGCCCCTACGACGACGAGAAGCTCGGCTTCAACCGCGTCGCCCCCTACTACTACTACCCCGGCTGGTGGGAGGGCTCGCTGAACCTGTCCTACTACGTGAACAAGGCGAAGTACGACGAGCTGCCGCAACTGTACAAGGATGTGCTGGAATCCGCCTGCCGCGACAGCACGATCGAGACCATGGCCAAGTACGACGTGCAGAACCCGCAGGCGCTGCGCCGGCTGGTCGGCGCCGGCACCCAGTTGCGGGCCTTCCCGCGCGAGGTCATGCAGGCCTGCTACAAGGCCGCCTTCGAGCTCTATGACGAGACCGCGGCGAAGAACGCCGCCTTCAAGCGGGTCTATGAGCCCTGGCGCGCCTTCCGCGACAGCCAGTACCAGTGGTTCCGCGTCGCCGAGAGCAGCTTCGACAACTTCGGCTACTTCATGCACGCCCAGGAACAGCAGCGGCGCTGACGGAGACACCCCATCATGGGTCCCTTGATCGCCTTCAGCCGCGGCGTGGACAGGCTCAATGCCGGCGTCGGCAAGCTGGCGGACTGGGCGGTGCTGGCCGCCTGCACCATCAGCGCCGGCAATGCCTTCGTCCGCTACGGCATCTCCTATAGCTCGAATGCCTGGCTGGAGGTGCAGTGGTACCTGTTCGGCGCCATCGTGATGCTCGGCGCCTCCTATACCCTGTTCCGCAACGAGCATGTCCGGGTCGATATCCTCTACAGCAACGTCTCCCGCCGGACCCAGCTCTGGATCGACGTCTTCGGCTTCATCTTCTTCATGCTGCCGGCGGTGCTGCTGCTGGCCTGGATGACCTGGCCCTTCTTCCTCGACAGCTGGGTGCGCCACGAGGGCAGCCCCAATGCCGGCGGCCTGCTGCGCTGGCCGGTGAAGATCCTGCTGCCGATCGGCTTCGTCCTGCTCTC
>JAQGIA010000308.1 GCA_028291445.1 Belnapia sp. | reverse complement strand
TGCCCGCGAAAGGGCTGCCCGCCCGCCGGTGCCAGCCAGCGAGATCGCCGCGCTGCGCGATACCTGCCCGCCGGCAGAGGGCCGCCCGGCCGATGCCGCCCTCGCCGCCCAATTGCTGGCCGAGCCGGAAGCCTATGCGACGGCGCTCGGCAACGCGGGGGCCCAACGGTGATAATTTCAGGTTGAATACACCGAGTTAAAGACATCGATTTACGGGATTTGCCAGCAGAAGCCGGTTGCGGCCGATGGCACGAATGCGTTACGCATCCGTCATGCGTCGCCGCCGCATCTTTCGCCCCGCTCCCGGTCCTCGCCGCTGGGGAGCCCTCGCCGTCTGCTGCGGGGCGCTGGCCTGTAGCCTGGTGGTGGCAACGGCCCTGCCCGGCAATCTTTTCGGCTCCGCCCCGCGCGACCAGCGCTGGGCCGCGGCTGCCCCCGAAGTGCGCGTACTGGATGGCGATGCGTTGCGATTGGGTGACCGGGTTTTACGGCTGGCCGGCATCACGGTGCCGGACCGTGGCCAGGCCCAATGCCGGGATGCGGCCGGCGCCCCGCTCGATTGCGCCGCCGGCGCCGCCGCGGCACTGTCCCGGCTGGTCGAGGGCTGGCCGATCGATTGCCAAATCCAGGGCCAGGACCGGCATGGCCGGGCACTCGGTATCTGTCGCGCCGGGGAACTGGATTTGAGCGCGGCGCTGATCGGTGCCGGCTGGGCGCTGGCAGGACCGGACAATCCGGCGCTGATGCCGCTGGAGACGGTGCCCCGCCTGGCCGGACAAGGACTTTGGGCGCCCGGCGCGGCACCACCCGGCGGCTGGCCGGGACGTTTCTGACGATCGCCGGCGGCAGTTCACTCTTTGTACCGGGGTGCGTTGCCAAGCTTCGTCGGCAACCGATATCTTGCACCGCACCATGAGAGCCCCGTCCAATGCGGGGCCGGAAACCCGAGGACATAGGCGAGATGAGCAGCACGGCATCCGGGGCGGCGAAAGCCACCCTCACCGTCACCATGGACGGCACCAACCGCAGCGCCAGCCTGCCGCTGCTGACCGGCACGCTCGGACCGGCGGTGGCCGACATCCGCAAGCTTTACGCCGACCTCGGCGTCTTCACCTTCGACCCGGGCTACGGCGCCACCGCCTCCTGCGAGAGCCGGATCACCTATATCGACGGCGACGCGGGGATCCTGCTGTATCGCGGCTATCCGATCGAGCAGCTGGCCCAGGGGTCCGACTTCATCGAAGTCGCCTACTTGCTGCTGGAAGGCGAGCTGCCGACCGCCGAGCAACTGGCCGAATTCCGCAAGAACGTGACGAACCACACCATGGTGCACGAACAATTGCGGCGCTTCTTCGACGGATTCCGCCGCGACGCTCATCCGATGGCGATCCTCTGCGGCGTGGTCGGCGCCCTGGCCGCTTTCTACCACGACAACCTCGACATCAACGATCCGCGCCAGCGCGAGATCGCCGCCTTCCGGCTGATCGCCAAGGTGCCGACCATCGCCGCCTGGGCCTACAAGTACTCGATCGGCCAGCCCTTCATGTACCCGCGCAACGACCTGAGCTATGCGGAGAATTTCCTCTACATGCTCAATGCCGTGCCGGCCGAGCCCTATGTCAACAACCCGATCCTGTCGCGCGCCATGGACCGCATCCTGGTCCTGCACGCCGACCACGAGCAGAACGCCTCGACCTCCACGGTGCGGCTGGCCGGCTCGACCGGCGCCAATCCCTTCGCCTGCATCGCCGCCGGCATTGCCGCGCTCTGGGGCCCGGCGCATGGCGGCGCCAACGAGGCGGTGCTCAAGATGCTGGCCGAGATCGGCAGCAAGGAGAACATCCCCGCCTTCATCAAGGAGGTGAAGGACAAGAACAGCCATACCAAGCTGATGGGCTTCGGCCACCGGGTCTATAAGAACTTCGACCCGCGCGCGACCATCATGAAGGAAACCTGCCACGAGGTCCTCGCCGAACTGGGCATCAAGGACAGCCCACTGCTGGACATGGCGATGGAGATGGAGCGGATCGCGCTGACCGATGATTACTTCATCCAGCGCAAGCTCTACCCGAACGTCGATTTCTATTCGGGCATCATCCTGAAGGCCATGGGCATTCCGACCCACATGTTCACCGTGCTCTTCGCCGTCGCCCGGACGGTGGGCTGGGTGAGCCAGTGGAAGGAGCTGATCGAGGATCCGGCGCAGCGTATCGGCCGGCCACGGCAGATCTATCTCGGCGCCGGCCCCCGGGATTATGTGCCGGTCGACCGCCGGGGCTGACCACGACGCGCCTGTGCGTATGGCGTGAAAACATTAAGATTTAAGATTGAACACGCCGGCCAGGCTATTCTTGGCCGGCGTTTTTGATTCTCGCAGTTAAGTCAGTGCTTAGCCTGGGACATTGATGTGGTTTCTTAGGAAATCGGGTTAAATTACGGGAATTTCGATACCAAACCAAATAACCCTTGCGTGATCGTACCGTTATGTTCATTGATACGGCCCTAGGTTGCATACATAGCTCAGGACGACTTCAATGAGCGAAGCTGCGGTGTCAGTGTCCCCCTATTCCTTGGACCATCAGGTCCGGACACAACTCAAAAAGTGGCCGCAGCGGCCACCCGGTGTAGTGTCGAGTCCGAAACAACCAGGCACTTGGCTACGCGGCCGGCCAGGCGACAAGGCCGCCACCAACCAGCCCTTCCTCAAGCTGCCCGGCTCCAACCGGCTGCGCACCTTGCCGGATGGGCTTTGGCTGCACTTCAGCCCGGAGGCGACCGACCCTTACGTCGACATCCTGTGCATCGAGGCCTGTTCCTCGCTGCAGAACCTGCTCGACAAGCGGTCACGATTTTCCCCAACCACTTCCTCGCTGATGGCCTATTGCCCGCTCGACTGGCTGCTGGGCCCGGCCCAGTTGCATGACCCGACGCCGCGCTGGCGTCTGATCCGCATCCTGCGGGACGAGCCGAGTCTGTCGCTGATCCTGCCCGTGCGCGATGTCCGGGTCGTCTTCGGGCTGAAGAACCGCCACTACGAGGGCTTCGCCCGCAACCAGGTGGCTCAGGCGCATGAGTTCTACTGCCCCATGGAAGCCCTGATCGCCGAGCACGGCCATGAGGATCCGGACATGCGGGCGCTGATTTCACGTGCCAGCGCCACCGCCAACTTCATGTGGCTGCCCTGATCGGCCATGGTCGGGCATCATGCCGGGCGAAGCTGATGGGGTGACGGGCGGATGGCGAAAGTCCTTGGGGTATTGGGCGGCATGGGGCCGCTCGCCAGCGCGCATTTCATGCTGCGCCTCACCCTGCTGACCCCGGCCGAGCGGGACCAGGACCATATCCCGGCGATCCTCTGGTCCGATCCCCGGGTGCCCGACCGGACCACGGCACGGCTGGCCGGCGGGGAGGATCCCTTGCCGGTGCTGCTGCGCGGCATCGCCGGGCTCGAAGCCGCCGGCTGCGGCGCCATTGCCATCCCCTGCAACACCGCGCATGGTTGGCACGCCGCGATGCAGGCGGCGACCCCCTTGCCCATCCTGCATATCGTCACCGCGACCGGCGACGAGCTCAACCGCCTCGGCGTGCCGCCCGGCCGCATCGGCGTGATGGGCACCAGCGCGACCTTGGCGATGCGGCTCTATCAGCAGGGGCTGGAGCAAGGCGGCTGGGACTGCCTGGTGCCGGAGCCGGCCGAGATGGCGGAGCTGGTGACGCCGGCGATCGCCTTGGTGAAGGCCAATCGGGTGACGGAGGCCTATGCGCCGCTGGCGGCCATGGCGGAGCGCCTGGTGGCGCGCGGGGCTGGAGCGGTGGTGCTGGGCTGCACCGAAATACCGCTCGGCATCGCCGCCGGGCCCGCCTTACCCTTTCCGGTGGCGGATAGCATCGACGCGCTGGCGCGGGCGGCGATCGCCTGGGCGCGGCCGCGGTAGACCGGGTTTATCGGAGTCAGTCGCAGTCGCATCCGTCGGTCGGACCATCATCGCCGCGGACCACATGGTGGTCGATCCACTCCGCCACCAGCCGCCGAGCCTCCTGCACCGAGGCTTCCGGGTGATGCACCCGATAGAGCGTGGTGCAGGCCCGGAAGGCGCAGAGGTCGTTGTTGCCGGTATCCCGCAGTTCCCGATAGGCTGTCACCACCGCCCTTTCGCAGCGGCGACCGATGACACTGGACTCGGCGGATGAACGGACCATCAGGCTACCCTCCGGCTGCGAGTCAATTGAGAATCACTCGCAACAGAAGGCCATGCTAGCGACGCATGAACGGTCGTTCAAGTGTCGATCGACCAAATTCCTTGCGCATCTGCCGAGCCGGTCGCCTTCGTGGGGCCCGGCGGATGGTTCGGTCCATAACGTGATCCTCCGAGGTGAAATCACCGAAGGGCGTCAATCACGCGATGGAACAAAGGCCTGAAGCCTGATCGGCGCTTATTGCAGCGCCGATCATGTTCAGGCGCGGCCGACCGCCTCGGCCAGCGCCTTGCCCACGTCGACCGTCCCCGCCTGGCCGCCCATGTCCCGGGTGCGTGGGCCGCCTTCGCTCAGCATCGTCTCGATGGTCTTGACGATGGCATCGGCCGCCGCCTTTTCCCCCAGGTGTTCCAGCATCATCGCCCCGGACCAGATCTGGCCGATCGGGTTGGCGATGAACTTCCCGGCAATATCCGGGGCCGAGCCATGCACCGGCTCGAACATGCTGGGATAGGTCTTCTCCGGGTTGATGTTGGCACTGGCCGCGATGCCGATCGAGCCCGCCACCGCCGGTCCCAGATCGGACAGGATGTCGCCGAACAGGTTGGAGCCCACTACCACGTCGAACCAATCCGGATGCTGCACGAAATGGGCGCAGAGGATGTCGATGTGGAATTGGTCGGTCGTCACCTGCGGATAGTGCTTGCCCATCTCGGCGAAGCGCTCGTCCCAATAGGGCATGGTGAAGGTGATGCCGTTCGACTTGGTGGCGCTGGTCACCTTCCGGCGCGGCCGGGTCATCGCCAGCTCGAAGGCGTATTTCATCACCCGGTCGGTACCGATGCGAGTCAGAATGCTCTGCTGGGATACGAATTCACGCTCCGTCCCCGGAAACATCCGGCCACCCACGGAGCTGTATTCACCCTCGGTATTCTCCCGCACCACGTAGAAGTCGATGTCCTTCGGCCCGCGGTTGGCCAGCGGCGTGGTGGCGCCCGGCAGCAGCTTGCAGGGGCGCAGGTTCACATACTGGTCGAAGCCGCGGCGGATCGGAATCAGCAGGCCCCACAGCGACACGTGATCGGGCACCCCCGGCCAGCCGACCGCACCGAGGAAGACGCTGTCCGACTGCTTGAGCTGCTCCAGCCCGTCGTCGGGCATCATCTTGCCGGTCTTCGTATAGACCTCGCAGGACCAATCGTAATGCACCAGCTCCAGGTCGAAGCCGAAGCGGCGGGCCGCGGCATCCAGCACGCGCAGCCCTTCGGGCGTGGTTTCCTGGCCGATCCCGTCGCCCGGGATGACGGCGATGCGGTACTTCTTGCGGGTGCTCATGCGGGGTCTCCTCGCCGGCACCATGGCGCAGACCCGACGCTGGCTCAACCGGGCGCGGCATGCGCTATAAGGCGGCCACCTCCCCGTTCAGGACGCGCCGATGACCAGCACCGCCGACCTCGCCCCCTACGCCGGCCAAGTGCTGCGCGATGCCGCCATCCCGGAACTGCCGAACCACTACCGCGGCAAGGTACGGGAGAACTACGACCTGGCCGATGGCAGCCGCATCATCATCGCCACCGACCGGCTCAGCGCCTTCGACCGCATCCTCACCGCCGTGCCGCTGAAGGGCCAGGTGCTGACCCAGATCGCCCGCTTCTGGTTCGACCGCACCGCGGATATCTGCCCCAACCACGTCCTCGAATACCCCGACCCCAACGTGCTGCGCTGCCGGCGCCTCACCATCATGCCGGTCGAGGTGGTGGTGCGGGACTACCTGGCGGGCACCACCTCCACCGCAATCCTCACCATCTACCAGGCCGGCCGGCGCGAGATGTACGGCCATCGCTTCCCGGACGGGCTGCAACCCAACCAGAAGCTGCCGGCGACCATCCTGACGCCGACCAGCAAGGCCTTCGATCCCGGCGGCCACGACGAGGAGTTGACCCCGGCCCAGATCATCGACGGCAAGCTGCTGACCCAGGCGCAATGGGACCGGGTTTCGGCCCTTGCCCTGGCGCTGTTCGCCCGCGGCCGGGAGATCGCGGCGCGGCAGGGGCTGATCCTGGTCGATACCAAATACGAATTCGGCTTCGACGAGGCGGGCGAGATCATCCTGGCGGATGAGATCCATACCCCCGATTCCAGCCGCTACTGGTTCGCCG
>JAQGIA010000304.1 GCA_028291445.1 Belnapia sp. | reverse complement strand
TGATCGTCTTCACCGCCTCGGGCGGCGCCCGCATGCAGGAAGGCGCCATCAGCCTGATGCAGATGCCGCGCACCGTCATCGCCACCCGCATGGTGAAGGAAGCCGGCCTGCCCTACATCGTCGTGCTGTGCGACCCGACCACCGGCGGGGTCACCGCCAGCTTCGCCATGCTGGGCGATATCCAGATCGCCGAGCCGGGCGCGCTGATCGGCTTCGCCGGCGCCCGGGTGATCGAGCAGACGGTGCGGGAGAAGCTGCCGGAGGGCTTCCAGCGGGCGGAATACCTGCTGGAGCACGGCATCCTCGACATGGTGGTGAAGCGCGGCGAGATGCGGGCGACGCTGGCCCGGCTGATCGGCCTGCTGCGGGTGCCGCAGCGCCTGGTGGAGCCGGTGGCGGATCCGGCGGCGGAAGCCCTGGCGGCATTGCCGGCCCCGGCCGAGCCAACGGGGCCGGCGCAACCCGCGTGAGCCGCTCCGAAGCCATACTGGACCGGCTGCACGCCCTCCACCCGGTGCTGATCGACCTCAGCCTGGAACGGCTGCAGGACCTGCTGGCGAAGCTGGGCCACCCGGAACGGCGGCTGCCGCCGGTGGTCCATGTCGCCGGGACCAACGGCAAGGGCTCCACCTGCGCCTTCCTCCGCGCCATCGCCGAGGCGGCGGGCCAGCGGGTGCATGCCTTCACCTCGCCGCATCTGGTCCGCTTCCACGAACGGATCCGGCTGGCCGGGACCCTGGTGGAGGAAGCCGCGCTGGCCGTCGCGCTGGAGGAGGTGGAGGCGGTGAATGCCGGCGCCCCGATCACCGTCTTCGAGGTGATCACCGCCGTGGCGCTGCTGCTGTTCAGCCGGGTGCCGGCCGATCTGCTGGTGCTGGAGGTCGGCCTCGGCGGGCGGTTCGACGCGACCAACGTGGTGGCTGCGCCGGTCGCCACCGCGATCACCAGCATCTCCATGGACCATATGGAATTCCTCGGCGACCGGCTGGAAGGGATCGCCTTCGAGAAGGCCGGCATCATCAAGCCGGGGGTGCCCTGCGCGACCGGGGCGCAGGCGCCGGAAGCGCTCGCCGTCATCGCCCGTTGCGCCGCCGAGGCCGCTGCGCCGCTGCTGGCCCGCGACGCCGGCTGGACCATCGCCCCGCGGCCCAGCGGGCTAAGCAGCGGGCTACGCAGCGGGCTGCGCTACGCCGATGCGCGGGGCGGGCTGGACCTGCCGCCGCCCGGCCTGCTCGGGGCGCATCAGGCGGATAATGCCGGGATCGCCATCGCCGCCCTGCGGGGCTGGAACCCGGGCTGGCTCACCGATGCGGCCATCGCCGCCGGGGTGGCCGCGGCACGCTGGCCGGGGCGGCTGCAGCAATTGCACGGGCGGCTGGCCGGGGCGCTGCCGGCGGATTGGGAGCTGTGGCTGGACGGCGGGCACAATGCCGGGGGCGGGGCGGCACTGGCGGTGCAGGCGGCGGCCTGGCGGGATCGCCCGCTGCACCTGGTGGTGGGCATGAAGGGCACCAAGGTGGTGGCGGATTTCCTGCGCCCGCTGCTGCCCTTCGCCACGACGCTCTGGGCAGTGGCGGAGCCGGGCCAGCACCTGGCGACGCCGGTCGCCCGCATCATCGCCGCCAGCGGCGGGCTGGCGCGGCCCGGGCCGACCGTGGCCGAGGCCCTGGCGGCGCTGCCGCGGCATGGCGGGCCGGCGCGCGTCCTGGTCTGCGGCAGTCTCTATCTGGCCGGCGAGGTGCTGAAGCTGGACGCGGTGGGTTAACCTCCCGCCAGCGGCTCCACCCCGGATTTGCGCAGCACCTCCCGTGCCTCGGGCGAGGCGAGGAAGCGGATCAGCGCCCGGGCCGCCTCGGGCTCCCGCGCATTGGCGGCGATGCCGGCGGAGAAGACGGTGACCTGCTGGATCTCGCGCGGGATCGGCCCGATATAGTCGATGCCCGGGATCGGCAGCAGCTCGCTGACCTGCTGGAAGCCGATCTCGGCCTCGCCGCGGGCGACCACGGTGCCGACCCGCTCGCTGAGGATCTTGCGGCTTTTCGGCGCCAGCTCGGCTTCGAGCCCCATCCGGCGGTACATCTCGGTTTCGATATAGACCCCGCTGGCGCTGGCCGAATAGGCGATAGAGCGCGCCTCCAGCAAGGTGCGGCGGAAGCCGGCCATGCTGGCGATGTCGGGGCGCGGGGCGCCGCTGCGCACGGCCATGCCGATCAGCGATTCGGCGATATCCACCCGGCTGCCGGGCACCGCCTTGCCGGTGGCCATCAGCGCATCCAGCCCATTGGCGGCGAGCAGCAGCACATCGGCCGGCTCGTTGCGGGCGAGGCGCTGCGGGATGGCATCCGGCGCCGCGCCCATGGAGGCGCCCTGGGCGGTGACGAGGCGGTGGCCGGTGGCGCGTTCGAATTGCGGGCCGAGGACCCGGTAGGCCGCGGTCAGCCCGCCCGATGTCAGCACATGGATATCGGCGGCATGCCCCGCGCCGCCGAGCGCCAGCAGCAAGGCCAGGGCGCCGGCCACGCGCCGGCCGCAGACGATGATCCGCATGATTGTATCCCCCCATATTTGGGGGGAAGCCTAGCCCGCCGCGGTGCCCGCCGCCATCGGTGCCAGGGACTCGACCAGGGCGAGCGCCTTGGCGGGATCCACCCGGCCATCGTAGAGCGCGCGGCCGATGATCACCCCCTCGATCCCCTCGGCGGCGACGGCCGCCAGGGCGGCGAGGTCGTCGAGCGAGGCGACCCCGCCGGAGGCGATGACCGGCAGCCGCACCGCGCGGGCCAGCGCCAGGGTCTGTTCCAGGTTGACCCCGCCCAGCATGCCGTCGCGGTCGATATCGGTGTAGATGATGGCCGAGGCGCCGGCATCCTCGAAGCGGCGGGCCAGTTCCTGGGCCGGCATGGTGCTGATATCGGCCCAGCCCTCGGTCGCCACCATCCCGCCGCGGGCGTCGATGCCGACGGCGACCCGGCCGGGAAAGGCGCGGCAGGCGGCGAGGGCGAATTCCGGGTCCTTCAGCGCGGCGGAGCCGAGGATGACGCGCCGCACCCCATGGTCCAGCCATGCCTCGACCGTCGCCATGCTGCGGATGCCGCCGCCGAGCTGCACCGGCACGCCCTGGACGGCGGCGAGGATGGATTGCACCGCCGCGGCATTGGCCGGCCGGCCGGCAAAGGCGCCGTCGAGGTCGACCACATGCAGCCAGCCGAAGCCGGCGGCGGCGAATTTGCGGGCCTGGGCAGCGGGTTCGGCGGAATAGACCGTCGCCTGGTTCATGTCGCCCCGCTTCAGCCGGACCACCTGGCCGCCCTTGAGGTCGATCGCGGGATAGAGGGTCAGTGCCATCAGGGCGTTCCTGGAACCATGGGCCCGGTGCGGCGGCCGCGGCCGGGCTCGATGAGCTTGTAGTAGTATTCGCCCGCCACCGTCTGGCCGCGCACCCGGGCATAGGCCGGATGCACGCCCCAGCGGATGTAGCCGAGCGTCTGGAACAGCGCGATGGCGGTCGCCTGGGTTTCCCGGACGTCCAGATTGAGCACGCGGTGGCCGAGCGCCGCGGCGCGTTCCTCGACCTTCTGGATCAGCAGCCGCGCCAGCCCGTGGCCGCGGCCATAGGGGGCGATATAGGCGTGGGTGAGCTGGGCGGCGAAGGCCTGGGCCTCGTTGTTGCGATGCGGCCGCACCAGTTGGGCGCTGCCGACCACCATGCCGTCCAGCCGGGCGATGAACAGCTCCCGCTCGGGAACCAGCATCACGCCGCGAAAATGCCGCTCCAGCGCGGCGCGGCCCTGGGGTTCCACCCAGCCGAAGCCGCCGCCCTCGATGATGGCCGCATCCGTCGCCTCGCAGAGTTCGGCGATGTCGTGGTCGTCGAGGTCGGTGGTGCGCTCGACCGAGAGCTGCGCCGTGGCCACCACTTTGGCGGTCGGCTTGCTCATGGCGCCCACCGCAGGAAATTGGCCAGCAGGCGGAGGCCGAGGGTGGCGCTTTTCTCCACGTGGAATTGGGTGCCGGCAACATTGCCGCGGGCGACGATGGCGGCGACCGGTCCGCCGTAATCCGTGGTGGCGGCAACCTGGTCCGGGACGCCGCCCCTGAGCGCATAGGAATGCACGAAATAGGCATGCTCGCCGGGGGCGATGCCATCCAGCAGCGGATGCTCGCCGGCGGCGAAGTCCAGCGTGTTCCAGCCCATCTGCGGCAGCGGCAGGGGGGTGCCGTCCGGGCCGCGCGGGTCCATCGGCGCCATCTCGCCGTCGATCCAGCCGAGGCCCGGGGTCACCCCATGTTCGAGGCCGCGTTCCACCATGATCTGCATGCCGACGCAGATGCCGAGCAGCGGCACGCCCTGGCCGCGCACCCGGTCCTCCAGCGTGGCGACCATGCCGGGCAATGCCGCCAGCCCGCGCATGCAGGCGGCGAAGGCGCCCTGGCCGGGCAGGATGATGCGATCCGCCTGGGCCACCTCGGCGGCGTCCCGGGTGATGGCGGCCTGCACCGGCAGCCCGGCGAGCTCCGCGGCGCGGTCCAGCGCGCGCTGGACCGAGGCGAGGTTGCCCGAGCCGGGATCGACGATGGCTATTCTCATGCGGGTCTCATGCAGGCTGCATCCCGGCCGGGGCCAGGCTGCCGCCGGGTTCCGGCCTGGCATCGAGGGCGCGGGACAGGTCGAGGACGGGGGCCAGCTCGAGGACGCGGGCCAGGGCACGGTCGGCATCCCGCTCGGCCACCACATGGGAATGGGCGAAGCCGCGGCGGGCCAGGGCGTGGCGGCGGAGGTCCTGGGCCTCAGCGCCCAGCAGCACCTGCAGCGCGAGGACGGCCGGCAGCAGCGCCAGGCCGGGGACCAGCGCCACGAGGATGGCGAGCGTCGCCAGATGGATCACCGTGGCGAGCCACAGCCGATGGCGCAGCAGCCAAAGCGGGCCGAACAGGAAGGCGGCCCAGGCGAAGCCTTCCCGCACCAGAACCGGCAACCGCAGCCGGGATTCGAGACTGGCGGCCCGCGGGAGGCGGCTGACCTCGGGCGGGGTATGAACGGTCCAGACGCGCATCAACCCTCCAGCACCCCCTTGGTGGAGGGGATGGCATCCGGCGAACGCGGGTCGGTCTCCACGGCCATCCGTAGCGACCTGGCCAGCGCCTTGAAGCAAGCCTCTGCGACATGGTGCGCATTGGTGCCCGCCTTCAAGGTCACATGCAGGGTCACGCCTGCGTTGAAGGCGAAGGCGCGAAAGAACTCCTCGAACAATTCGGTGTCCATCTCGCCCACCTTGTCGCGGGTGAAAGGCACCGACCAGGCGAGGAAGGGCCGGCCGGAGATGTCGATGGCGGCTTCGGCCAGCGCCTCGTCCATCGGCAGCAGGGCATGGCCGTAGCGGCGGATGCCGCGCTTGTCGCCCAGCGCCTGGCGCAGCGCCTGACCGAGCACGATGCCGACATCCTCGGTGGTGTGATGGAAGTCGATGTGCAGATCCCCGATCGCCTGCACCTCCAGGTCGAACAGCGCATGCCGGCCGAGCGCGGTGAGCATGTGGTCGAGGAAGCCGATGCCGGTGGCGACCCGGACCACGCCGGTGCCGTCGAGCGACAGGCGGAGGGTGATGGCCGTCTCGGCCGTGGTGCGGGAGATCTCGGCGGTGCGGGGGGCGGACATGCGCCGGGGAATAGCGGATGCGGG
>JAQGIA010000259.1 GCA_028291445.1 Belnapia sp. | reverse complement strand
AGGCGAGTAGCAGCACGCGGGAGGCCAGCGCATGCCGTCCCCCGCCGCGCAGCACGGAGGCGAGGGTATTCGCCAGCCAGGCCGGGATGGCCCCGGCGCCGAACAGCCAGGCGCAATAGGCGGCCGCGGCGGCTGCCGCCTCCGGTCCGCCGATGGCGCCGAGGATCTCGTGCGGGAAGCCGGCCAGCAGCGCCATGAAGGCCAGGGCGAAGCCGACCGAGATGACCAGCGCATGCAGCACCAGGGCGGAGGCTTCCTCCCGCTTGCCGGCGCCCAGCGTTCGGGCGATGGCGGAGACGATGCCGCCGCCCATGGCACCGGCCGACATCTGCTGCATCAGCAGGGCGAAGGGCAGCACCACCGCCCATCCGGCCAGCGCCGCCGTGCCCTGGCGCGAGGCCAGCACCGGCTCCACCAGCTGGCAGGCGGATTGGATGGCGGAGACGGCGGTGGTCGGCGCCGCCAGCGCCCAGACCCGGCGCAGCAGGGTCGGCAGGGGTACGGGGTGCCGAGGCGTGGGCGGCAGGAGCGTGGATGCCAATACGGCGGTGCCGTCAGCCATGGTCGGGGTCCGCCGGGTCGGGGGTGAATCGGGCACGGGTGGCATGGCCGGCGCCGGGACCGGGGCGGATGCGGACATCCTCCGGGCGCAGCGGCGTGCCCGCGGCGGACAGCACCGGGGGTGCGATGACAGGTTGGCCGGTGGCCCGGTCCTCGATGACCACCAGCGGCCCCTCGGGGCCGGTCATCCAGCGGTCCGCCCAGGCCTTCAGCGCCAGGTAGGCGGGGAAGAAATCGCGCCCCTGCTCGGTCAGCACGTAATCGTGGCGGCCGGCGGCGGCGGGGGTTTTTGCCAGCAGCCCATGCGCGGTGAGTTCGCGCAGCCGGGCCGAAAGGATATTCGGGGCGATGCCGAGGTTGCGCTCGAATTCGTCGAAGCGGGTGGTGCCGTAGAAGCATTCGCGCAGGACCAGCATGGCCCAGCGTTCCCCCAGCACCGCCATGGAGCGGGCGACGGGACAACGCATCTGGGTGAAATCGGTGCGGACCATGGGCAGGGCGGCCGGATGACTTGCATCATGCAAGCATTCCGGCTTGCGAGATGCAAGTCGCTAAATTCGGCCTATTCCGGCTAAAGCCGGCCCAATTTTCGAAGGCCAAGCCTCTGACAACACTGCAGTAAGGCGAAGAATTTTAGACTTTAGTGCAGGCCCCACCCGTCTGCGGCAGTTCCGGTATATATTCCTATCTACCGGTTCCCGCCCATCGATGCAAGCGTCTCCAGCCCCACCATCGCCGCATCCGGCCGCAGCACCAGCCAGGTCGGCACCGGGGCCAGCCAGGCGGCGAACCGCCCCTTGGCCTCGAAGCGGGCGCGGAAGGCGGAGGCGGCGAGGTACTCCGGGAAGCGCGGGGCGATGCCGCCCGCCACATAGACCCCACCACGGGCGCCGTAGAGCAGGGCCAGGTCGCCCGCCAGGCTGCCGAGCTGGGCGCAGAACATCGCCAGCGCCTCGGCGCAGCGCGGGTCCGATCCGGCCAGCGCCCGGCCGGTGATATCGGCGGCGGCCAGCGGCGCCTCGTCCGGCCGGCCGTCGAGCGCAGTCAGCGCGGCGTGGATATTCTCGATTCCCTGGCCGGAGACCAGCCGCTCGGCCGAGACATGGCCGTGCCGGGCGCGCAGCCATTCCACCACGGCGGCCTCGCGGGCGTCATGCGCGGCGACGCTGGCATGGCCACCCTCGGTCACCAGCACCCGGTCGGGCGGCAGGAAGGCGCCGACGCCAAGCCCGGTGCCCGGCCCCAGCACCGCGAGCGGCGCCCCCGGCACCGGCGCGGTCCCGCCCAGCCGATACAGGTCGGCGCCGGCAAGGCGCGGCAGCGACCAGGAGATCGCCGCGAAATCATTCACCACCGTCACCCTGGGAATGCCGAGCCGGGCGGCGAGCGCGGCGCCATCGACCAGCCAGCCCCGGTTGGTCAGGCGTACCGCATTGTCCTCGACCGGGCCGGCGACCGCCAGCACCGCGGCGCGCGGCCGCGGCCGGCCGGCGAGGTAGCCCTCGATCGCCTCGGCGATACCCGCCACGTCATCCAGCTGGACCCTCACCGGCGGGGTGTGCGCCTGGCCGTCCGCCCCGGCTTCCCATCCGGCGTCCCATAGGGCGAAGCGGGCATTGGTGCCGCCGATGTCGGCGATAAGGGTGGTCATGCGGCGATTGACTTCCGCGGCATCCCATCCGGAAGCTGCGCCCAAATCAAAGGAGGGAAGCGCCGATGCAGATCACCCATGTCTCATTGACCCTGTTTGCCTGGGACGACATCCCGCCCACCCAATACCATGCCGCGAGCCGGCTGGACTCCGGCTCCTCCGCGCTCGGCCTGCTGCGGATCGGGACGGATGCCGGGATCACCGGGCATGCCTTCCTCGGATCGGCGACGCATACCGCGGTGAATGACGGTCCGGGGCTGATCCGGTTCCTCAAGCCATTGCTGATGGGCCAGGACCCGCTGGACCGGGAGCGGCTGAACGCGGCGCTCTGGCCCTGGTCGCGGCTGATTTCGGTGCGCTCGATCGGCGCCGTCGACGTGGCGCTGTGGGATATCGCCGGCCAGGCGGCGGGGATGCCGATCCACCGGCTGCTGGGCACCACGAGGCATTCCATCCCAGCCTATGCCAGCTCGGCCATGCTGCCCAGCGCCGAGGCCTATGCCGAGGAGGCGGTGCGCTTCCGCGACGCCGGCTGGGCCGCCTACAAGATCCATCCGCCGCAGCGCTGGAAGGAGGACATCAAGGTCTGCCAGGCGGTGCGCCGCGCGGTCGGCGACGACTACACGCTGATGCTCGACAGCACCTGGTGCTACGACTTCCCGGCGGCCATGCGGGTCGGGCGGGCCATCGAGGAACTCGGCTTCCTCTGGTTCGAGGACCCGCTGCACGACCAGGACATCACCAGCTACGTCAAGCTGCGGCAGAAGCTGGACATCCCCATCGTCGCCACCGAATACCCGGCCGGGGGCCTGGAATCCTACGCGCCCTGGATCATGCTGCAGGCGACCGACTACCTGCGCGGCGACGTGGCGGTGAAGGGCGGCATCACCACCCTGATGAAGACCGCGCATCTCGCCGAGGCCTTCCGGATGAATTACGAGGTCCATCACGGCGGCAATTCGCTGAACAACATCGCCAACCTGCATGTCTGCTGCGCCATCCGCAACACCACCTATTTCGAGGTGCTGCTGCCCGATGGCGCGCATAAATACGGGCTGGTGCAGGACATCGCCGTGGGCCGCGACGGGCTGGTCCATGCACCCGGGAAGCCGGGGCTGGGCGCCGAGATCGACTTCGCGCTGATCGAGCGGAAGCGGATCGCGGTGCTGGAATAGCCGATCATCCTATCCCTTCGCCGCGGGTAGCGGCGCAGGGACGGGGCGCTTCGGCTACTCGCTTTCCTTCGCCAGCGCATCGAAGGCGGCGCCGAAGCCGCGGAAGGAGACCGGGATGGCGATCTCCGCGCCGGCGGCATTGCGCCATTCCAGCCGTCCGGCGGCCTCGGG
>JAQGIA010000252.1 GCA_028291445.1 Belnapia sp. | reverse complement strand
ACATGTTCTCGATGCCGGTGACCAGGTAGGGGTCCCGCGTCAGGCCGAGGGCGCTGATGTAGAAGGCGGTGCCCAGCAGCGGATCGGGGATCCGCAGGTTCACGTGCTGCAACTCGACCGAATTGCCCAGCGATTCGGCGGCGCGGTTGAAGGGGCATTCGACCCTGGTCATGCCGTCCATGGCGTTTTCCTCCGATGTCGGAGCCGGACCATCCTCGCGGACCGTTGCGCCGACGATTGCGGATCGAAGCTTCGCGCCGCCGTCGTTCCGGTGCAAGTGGCTAGGCCCGGAGGGTGACGCCGGCCCGCAGCGCATCGACCGTCCGCTGCGCCGTCGCCGCCTCCACGCCGAGGCGTTGCAGGGCATAATCGGCGATGCCGAGGGCGATCTCGCGCTCGCCCATCACCGCCAGCCCGACCCCGGTGGGGCCGGTGAGCAGCGCCATGTCGGCATCGTCATGCGCCCGCGCCGCCGCCAGGATCCCCGGATTGGCGGCGCGGACCAGGGCCAGCACGCGCTGCGCCTCGGCGGCATCCGGCAGGGCCAGGACCACCAGCCTGGCGGCGCCGGGGCGGGCCGCCGCCAGTACCTCCGGCCGGGCGGCATCGCCCCAGATGGTCGGGATGCCGGCGGCCATGGCGCGCTCGGCCGCCAGCCGGTCGGCCTCCAGGACGACGATGGGCAGGCCGTGCCGGCGCAGCGCCTCCGCCACCACCCGGCCGACCCGGCCATGGCCGATGAGGATGGCATGGCCGGCCATGGGGGTGCCCTGGGGCGAGCCGGACGGCGGGGCGATCGGCGGGCCCTGGCGTGCCGCCTGCCAGCCATGCCAGCCCGGCGCCCTCGCCAGCCACCCGGCCAGCCAGGCGAAGCCGCGCTGCGACAACGGGGTGAGCAGGATGGCGCCGAAGGCCGCCGCCAGGATGGGAGCGCTGGCCTCGGCCGGCAGCACGTCGCTGTCGATGGCGAATTTCACCAGCAGGAAGGAGAATTCGCCGATCTGCGCCAAGGCGCCGGCGACGATGGCGGCGGTGGCCGCCTCCACCCGGAAGGCCAGCAGCAGGGCGAAGGTGGTGCCGCCGACGCCGACCAGCACCGCCAGCAGGGCGCCGAGCGAGATGGCCGGGGCCGCCAGCAGCGCGGCGGGGTCGAGCAGCATGCCGACCGAGACGAAGAACAGCGCGGCGAAGACCCGTTGCAGCGGCATGGCCTCGGCGGCGGCCTGGTGGCCAAGGTCGCTCTCGCCCAGCAGCACGCCGGCGAAGAAGGCGCCGAGGGCGAAGGAGACGCCGAAGATTTCCGAGGCGGCGAAGGCGACGCCGAGGGCGGCGACCACCACGCCGAGGGTGAACAGCTCGCCGGAGCGGCCGCGGGCGATGCGGCCCAGCGCCCAGGGCAGCGCCCGGCGGCCGAGCAGGAAGACGCAGGCGACAAAGGCGACCAGCTCGGCCAACGCCCATAGCAGCGGCAGGGCGATGCCGCCCTCCACGGGTCCCGCCGCGGCCGGCACCAGCACCAGCGCGAGCACCACCAGCAGGTCCTGCACCACCAGCCAGCCGAGGGCGATGCGCCCTGCCCTGCCGCCGAGCGCGCCACGATCCTCGAGCGTTCGGGTGGCGACCGCGGTGGAGGCGATGGCGAGCGTGAGGCCGAAGACCGCCGCCGGCCCGAAGCCGAGGCCGAAGCCGAGATGCCCGACCATGGCGCCGAGCCCGGTGGCGAGCGCCACCTGCGCCACCGCCCCCGGCAGCGCGACCCGCCAGACCGCGAGCAGGTCGGCCGGGCGGAAATGCAGGCCGACGCCGAACAGCAGCAGCGCCACGCCGACCTCGGCCAGGGTGGCGGTGAAATCCCCCTCCGCCACGAAGCCCGGCGTATAGGGGCCGAGCAGCACGCCGGCCACGAGGTAGCCGAACAGCGGCGGCAGCCGCAGCCACCGGGCGACGCAGCCCAGCGCCAAGGCCAGTGCGAGCGCCGCCACCAGGGTGACCAGCATCGGTGGAGCATGTTGCATGCGGATGTTCTACCTGGGCGAGACGGCTGGGAGGGACGGGCTGGGCGAGACGGGGCCGCCTCGGGGCCACCTATGCCGGGAGGTATCGCGCGAGACGCCCTATGGCGGCCGGCGCCATGCGAGCTAACCTCGCGGGATACGGAGGAAATGCAGCATGGCCCAGAACCCCGCAGCCCAGAACCCCGCAGCCCAGGCCCCCAAGGCGCAGGGCTTCCAGCTCGGCGACATGACCATCCACCGGGTGATCGAGGAGGAGCGGCCGCTGTTCGAGCCGCTGGACTTCCTCCCCGGCCTGACCCGCGAGGTGCTGGAGGAGAATCGGTCCTGGCTGGAGCCCGCGGCGCTCGACCCGGCAACCGGGATGCTGAAGCTTTGCATCCAGAGCTACGTCATCCGCACGCCGCACCACACCATCCTGGTCGACAGCTGCGTCGGCAACCACAAGCAGCGGCCCAACCGGCCCTTCTGGCACGAGAAGACCGACGACACCTGGGAGCGCAACCTGGCCGCCACCGGCTATTCCGTGGCGGATATCGACTACGTCATGTGCACCCATCTGCATGTCGACCATGTCGGCTGGAACACCCGGCTGGAGAACGGCCGCTGGGTGCCGACCTTCCCCAATGCCCGCTACATCTTCGGCGAGAAGGAACTGGCGCATTGGCAGGCGGAGCACGAGAAGACGCCGAACCAGATCCTGGTCGACAGCGTGCTGCCGATCGTCGCCGCCGGCCAGGCGGACCTGATGCGCAGCGACAGCGCGCTGAACGACCATGTGCGGCTGACCCCGACGCCGGGCCATACGCCGGACCATTTCGCGGTGGAGCTGGGCAAGGG
>JAQGIA010000237.1 GCA_028291445.1 Belnapia sp. | reverse complement strand
GCGGATGCGCTCGGCATCGACGTGATCGGGCTGCTGCCGGCGCCGCGCGCCATCCTGGCCAACCTGCCCTACAACGTGGCGACGCCGCTGCTGGTCGGCTGGCTGCGCCATGCCGCCGGGATCAGCGCCATGGCGCTGATGTTCCAGCAGGAAGTCGCCGAGCGGATCTGCGCCGCGCCGGATACCGGGGCCTATGGCCGGCTGGCGGTGCTGGCCCAGTGGCGCTGCAAATGCGAACTGCTGCTCCGCCTGCCGCCCGGGGCCTTCACCCCGCCGCCGAAGATCTGGTCCGCCGTGGTCGGCTTCACCCCGCATCCGGAGGACCCCGGCGATGCGCTGTTCCGGGCGATGGAGCGGCTGACCGCCGCCGCCTTCGGGCAGCGGCGCAAGATGCTGCGCGGGTCGCTGAAATCGCTGGGCGATGCGGAAGGGCTGCTGGCAGCGGCCGGGATCGAGGGGCAACGGCGGGCGGAGACGCTGACGGTCGGCGAGTTCGACCGGCTGGCGCGGATCCTGCTGACGCGCGCAACGGGGTAGGATCGGTGCTTCTGTCGGCGCGGCTCATGCCATTGTTGAGCGAGCAAATTACTCCCTCAGGCTATCCGCCCGCGATGAGTTTGCTCTAGGCAGGCCCAATGAAGACAGACAAAGCATTCGAGATATTCCTGGCGACCGTTCCGGGCCTGGAGACGGCGCTTTGCGCCGAGGTGCAGCTCAAGGGATTCAAGCAGCCGAAACCCATTCCCGGTGGTGTCGTCTTCAAGGGCGGCTGGCCGGAAGTCTGGCGGGCCAACCTCTGGGTCCGCGGTGCCGGACGGGTCCTGGCGCGGCTCGACCAATTCCCGGTCGTCCATCTCGCGCATCTCGATAGCCGCGCCCGCGGCACCCCCTGGGCCAGCGTGCTCCGCCCCGACGTGCCCTTCCGGGTCGAGGTCTCCTGCGCCAAGTCGCGCATCTACCACAGCGATGCCGCCGCCGAGCGGATCTTGACCGCGATCCGGGAGACGCTCGGCGCGCCGCATGCGGCGGATGCCGGCGTCCTGGTGCGCGCCCGGATCGACCACGACATCTGCACCATCAGCGTCGATACCTCGGGCGAGCCGCTCTACAAGCGCGGCTACAAGCGAGAGGTCAATCCGGCGCCGATGCGGGAAACCATGGCCTCGCTGTTCCTGCAGCAATGCGGCTACACCGGCCAGGAACCCGTCCTCGACCCGATGTGCGGCGCCGGCACCTTCGTCATCGAGGCGGCGGAGATCGCCGCACGGCTCAACCCCGGCCGCTCCCGCCAATTCGCCTTCGAGCAATTAGCCACCTTCGATGCCGCCGCCTGGCAGGCCATGCGCGCGGTGAAAAGCAGCCGATCCCCCGTCGCCGGCTGCACCGGCAGCGACCGGGATGCCGGCGCGGTGGCGATGAGCCGCGCCAATGCCGTGCGCGCCGGGGTCGGCGATATCACCGAATTCCGCGAGGCGGCCATCGGCGACCTGGACCCGCCCGCCGGGCCGCCGGGGCTGGTCATCGTCAACCCGCCCTACGGGACCCGCCTCGGGGAGAGGGAAACGCTGGGGCCGCTGTACCAAGTTCTCGGGCAGCGGTTGCTGCGGCGGTTCGCGGGCTGGCGCGTCGGGCTCATCGCCAGCGACCCTGGGCTGGCGCAGGCGACCGGCCTGCCCTTCCTGCCGGCCGGCGCGCCGGTCCCGCATGGCGGGCTTCGGGTATCGCTATTCCGGACGGGGCCGCTGGCCTGATTCGCTCGCCGGGTCTTGGGCGTCACGGCACGCCGAACCACCCCACCAGAAATCCGAGCGTCACCACCGACAGCACCGTGCTGACCAGCACGGTCGCCCCGGACCGTGCCGCCCCCACCTGATAGCGCTGCGCCAGCAGGAAGGCGTTCGCTCCGGTCGGCATCGCCGCGGCCACCACCGCGACGGCCGTCTCCAGCGGCGACAGCGCCATCGCCCAGGCCGCCAGCCAGACCAGCGCCGGCATCGCCAGCAGCTTCAGCACCGTGGCCACCACCGTCTCCCGCCAGCCGGCGGTAATGTCGAATTGCGCCAGGCTGCCGCCGAGGCAGAACAGCGCGACAGGCGGCCCCGCCCCGCCCAGCAGGTTCAGGGTCTGCCGCAGCACGCCGGGCGGCGGCGGTAGCCCCACCAGCCGCCAGACCATCGCCGCGGCTACCGCCATGACGATCGGGTTGCGCGCCACCCCCAGCAGGGTCGCCCGCAGCACCCGCCGCCAGGGCGCATGGGCATGCAGCCCGATCTCGGCGACGATGGTGGCGGTGCCCAGCAGCACCATGGAATGCAGCGCCAGGATCGCCAGCAGCATCGACAGGGCCGGCGGTCCGAAGGCGGCGAGGATGAGCGGGACGCCCATCATCGCGGTATTCCCGAAGGTCGAATCCAGCGCCAGCATCCCGGCCTGGCCCAGCGGCAGCCGCCGCCGCGCCGCCCAGAGGGTGCCGACATAAAGCGTCGCGGTGCCGAGGAAGAAGGCCAGCGCCGCCTGCCCGCCGCCCATCGTGCCGCTGGTCCCGCCGACGAACAGCAGGGCGGGCATGCAGAAGGTGAAGACGAACCGGGTCAGCGCCTGGAAGCCGGCGGTATCGAGGAAGCGCCGGCGCGCCATCAGCCAACCGAGGCCGATGATGATGAAGACCGGGCCGACGATTTCGAGGACGGATTGCATCTAGCGCAGGTCCCGGACGGACGAAGCCATCCGGCAAGGGTAATCCGCAGGCCAAGACAGGGGACTGGAGCGCATTCCGCGAGACCTTTGCGAACGGAACGCGGGCTAGCCGCGCAGCAGGCCGGCGACGAAATCCGGGAGCCCGGGCTGGCGGCTCCGGCGGGTCCGGGCGGCATGCAGGATGGCGCGGGCGGCGGCGACGGTCGCGGCGAAATCCTCGTTCACCAGCACATGGTCGAATTCATCCCAATGCGCCATCTCGGTGCGGGAGGCCTCCAGCCGGCGGGCGATCTCATCCTCCGGGTCGGTGCCACGGCCGCGCAGCCGGCGTTCCAGCTCCGCCAGGCTCGGCGGCAGCAGGAAGATGCCGACCACATCGGCCGCCATGGTCTGCTGCAGCTGCCGGTGACCCTGCCATTCGATGTCGAACAGCACGTCGCGGCCGGCGGCCAGCGCCGCTTCCACCGGCGCGCGCG
>JAQGIA010000217.1 GCA_028291445.1 Belnapia sp. | reverse complement strand
GGCGGGCCGCGTCTCCCGCCCCGGCTTGCCATGGATGCGGGCAGCCGTCGCGCCATAGTGGTTGGTGGCTTCGGTCATGCGGGGTCCCCCCTTGCTGGCGGGGAGGCTAGCGGGCCGGTCGCGCGGCCGCCATCAGCATCGCTGCCTCCGCCGGCGCCAGGATGCCGGCCCCGGACCGCGCCCTGGCCATGGCCTCGGCAAGACGGGCCGGGCTGCACCGAAGCGAGGCATGTCCTGGTCCGCCCCCTTGGCGCCCCGCCCTTGGCGCCGGGCCATGCCCGAGGCACCTTGCCGGCAGGACGCAGGGAGACGACGACATGGCGCATATCGGGATCGCCGGGCTCGGCCGCATGGGCGGGGCGCTGGCGGCACGGCTGCTGGAGCTTGGGCACCAGGTCACCGTCTGGAATCGTTCGGCGGCCAAATGCGCGCCCCTGGTCGCCGCTGGTGCCAGCCTGGCCGAAAGCCCGGCGGCGCTGGCCGGCGCCGCCGGGACCATCATCACCATCCTGACCGATGCCGCCGCCATCGAGGCGGTCTATGGCGGCGCGCAAGGCATCCTCGCCGCCGACCTCACCGGCCGGCAGGTGATCGAGATGAGCACCGTCCGGCCGGAAACCCCGATCGCCCTGGCACCGCGCGTCGCGGCGCGCGGCGGCGAATTTATCGAATGCCCGGTCGGCGGCACTACCGCCCCGGCGCGGCAGGGCAAGCTGCTGGGCCTGGCCGCCGGCGATCCCGCCGCCGTCGCCCGCGCCCGCCCGCTGCTGGATCAGCTTTGCCGCCGGGTCGAGCATGTCGGCCCGGTCGGCGCCGGCGCCTCGATGAAGCTCGCCATCAACCTGCCGCTGGCGCTGTATTACCAGACGCTGGGCGAGGCGGTGACGCTCTGCGCCCATCTCGGCCATGACCCGGAATGGCTGATGGAGCTGTTCAGCGACACCACCGGCGGCGCCAATGTGCTGAAGATCCGCGGCCCGCTGATCGGCCGCGGCCTTAAGGGCGAGGATCTGGGCCCTACCGCCTTCGACATCGACGGCATCCGCAAGGACCTCCGTACCATGCTGGCCGAGGCCGCCGCCCGCGGCGCCGAGCTGCCGATGACGCGGACCGCGCTGGCCGCCTATGACGGGGCCTCGGCCGCCGGCTGGGGTGGCCGCGATGGCGCGGCGATGCCGGCCTGGTGGCCGAGCCAGGCCAAGGCCTGAGCATGCCGATCGAACAAGCGCTCGCCTGGATCGCCGAGCATCGCACCGGGATGATCATCCTGGTGGTGGTGATGTTCGTGACCATCGCCGCGCGCCGGCGCTGAGCGAGCGGGACGGCGCTGAGTGAACGGGCGGACGCCGACGGGAATGCTTGACGGCATCCATCGGGGTTTCGCACTCTCGCCGGCAAGGGCCGCCCCATGCAGGATGGCCCACCGGAGGATGCACGACCATGCGCGCCTCGCGCCGGCTGGTCATCGGGTTGGCCACGCTGCCGCTGGCGGCGCGCGCCCAGGCTGACCCCTATCCCAATCGCAGCATCCGCCTGGTGGTGCCCTTCGCCCCGGGCGGGCCGACCGACATCATGGCGCGGGTGCTCTCGGCCGGGCTCGGCGCCGCGCTCGGCCAGCCGGTGGTGGTGGAGAACCGCGGCGGCGGCGGCGGCAATATCGGGGTCGCCGCCGCCGCCCGCGCCGCGCCCGATGGCTATACTTTGCTGGTCACCTCGACCGGCTTCGTGGTGAATCCCAGCCTGTTCCGCAACCCGGGCTATGATCCGTTGCGGGATTTCGCGCCGATCACCGAGCTTGGCGCCTCGCCCAATGTCGTCCTCGCCACCGCGCAATCCGGCATCGGCTCGCTGGCCGAGCTGATCGCCCGGGCCAAGGCGCGGCCGGGCGGGATCGATTTCGCCAATCCCGGCACCGGTTCGACGCCGCATCTGACGGCCGAGCTGCTGCGGTTGTCGGCAGGGATCGAATTCGTCCAGATCCCGCACAACAGCGCGGCGCTGGCGGTGCAATCCCTGCTGGCCAATACCACCCCGGTCGGCATCACGGCCCTGCCGGCGGCCCAGCCGCATATCAAATCCGGCGCCTTCCGCGCCCTGGCCATCACCAGCGCCACCCGCTGGCCGGACCTGCCGGAGGTGCCGACCATGCTAGAGCTGGGCTATCCCGGCTTCGTCTCGGAGACCTTCCAGGCCCTGCTGGCCCCGGCAGGGACGCCGCCCGCCATCATCCACCGACTGGAGCGTGCGGCGCAGTCGGTGCTGGCCGAACCGGTGACGCGGGCGCGGTTGCAGGCGGCGGGCTTCGGCATCCTGGCCCAGGGACCGGAAGCGCTGGCCGACCGCATCGCGCGCGAGGTGCCGATGTGGCGGGCGCTGATAGTACGCGCCGGCATTCCCCAGGAATGAGGCCGTCGCACATTCCGCCGGCATGACGCCGGCCACGCTTGACGCCGCCGTGCAACCCGGCTTGGCTTCGCATCGAAAGGCGCCGCACCAGACGGCGCCGGAGGGGAGACGCCTGATGCCGGACGGCATTCCAGCGGCCATGGCCGCCCGCACCACCCGAAGTTACCCAACGGCCTGAAGCCGCGCCTGCCAAGACCGCGCCCAACCGAAGTCGTCACAAGGCGACCGGACCAACCAAGAAAAACCGCTCCAGGGAGCCACCATCCATGAACGACTTCGGGTCCACCCGTCGGGGCTTGCTGCAATCCGGCACCGGCCTGGTGATCGCCGGCGCGGCCGGGTTCACCGTGCCCGCCTCCGTCGCCCGCGCCCAGGCGCCGGCCCGTGGTGGCGACCCGCTGCGGATCGGCGTGATGACCGACCTCTCGGGTCCCTTCGCCGGCGCCGGCAGCCAGCCGCTGTTCTGGGGCGCCGAGGTGGCGATCGAGATGTTCAACGCCGCCGGCGGCGTCGATGGCCGCCCGGTCCAGGCGGTCACCGCCGATAGCCAGTCGAAGGCCGATGTGGCGATCAACGAGGCCGAGCGGCTGCTGGGCCAGGAGAAGCTGGAAGTGGTGACGGGGATCTATTCCTCCGCCCATGCGGTGCCGCTGGCCGGCCGCTTCGAGCAGTCGAAGAAGATGATGTGGATTACCTCGGCCATCGCGACGGCGGTGCTGAAGGACAAGAACTTCCGCTACGTCTTCCGCCCCACCGTGCATTCCGACCAGTACGGCGAAGGCTCGGTCGCGATGATCCACGAGCATGCCCAGGCCAGGCTCGGCATGGCGCCCGACAAGGTGAAGCTCGGCGTCATCTACGAGGATGGCCCCTATGGCACCGGGGTCTCGGCCGCCATCGAGGCCAATGCGAAGCAGCGCGGCATGCCGATCGTGCTGAAGGAAGCCTATTCGGCGACGGCGCCCGACCTCTCGACCCTGGTCACCAAGCTGCGGCGGGAACGCCCGGACGTGGTCTTCCAGGCCGGCTACAACCCGGACATCACGCTGTTCCTCCGCCAGGCGAAATCCGGCGGGCTGCGCTTCAAGATGTTGATCGGCCATGGTGCCGGCTGGTCGCAGATCGACCGGCTGACCGAGACCTTCGGCGCCGACGTCAACCACATGTGCAACGTCGACCCGGCGGCGACGCAGATGCTGGACTGGTCGAAGCTGGGCGAGGGCGTCGCCGACCTGGCGAAGGGCTTCGTCGAGAACTTCCAGGCCAAGCACAAGCTGCGCGACCTGCCGCCGCATGCCTC
>JAQGIA010000186.1 GCA_028291445.1 Belnapia sp. | reverse complement strand
AGCGTGGTCGCGCTGCCCGGACCGGACAGCCTGGCCGAGATGGTGCACGCCATCGCCAAGCCGGGCGATTACGTGGTGTGCCTCGGCGCCGGCACCATCACCAACTGGGCGGCGGCGCTGCCGGACCAGCTCGCCGCGTTGCAGCCGGGCATCCGCCCTGCACCGCTGAGGCGGGCATGAGGGGGCGGGCATGAGCACGCGCCGCATGGAGCATGCGATCCCCGCACTGCGAGGCCGGGTCCGCGCCGGGGTGGCGCTGGCGCCCTTCACTTGGTTCCGCGTCGGCGGCCCGGCGGAATGGCTGGTGCGGCCGGCGGATGCGGATGACCTGGCCGCGCTGCTCGCCGCCGTATCGCCGGCCATGCCGCTGACGGTGCTCGGCGCCGCCTCGAACCTCATCATCCGCGACGGCGGGCTGCCGGGTATCGCGCTGCGGCTGGGCGGCGGCTTCGCCGCGGTGGTCGCCGAAGCGGATGGCATCGTCGCCGGCGCCGCCGCGCTCGATGCGACGGTGGCCGAGCACGCCGCCGCCGCCGGCCTTGCCGGGCTGGAGTTCCTCAGCGGCATTCCCGGCAGCATCGGCGGCGCGGTGGCGATGAATGGCGGCGCCTATGGCACCGAGGTGCGCGATCGGCTCGACTGGGCCGAAGTGGCGACGGCCGAGGGCCTGCGGCGGCTGACCGCCACCGAGTTGCACCTGAGCTATCGCCACGCCCTGCTGCCGCCCGGCGCGGTGGTGGTACGGGCGCGCTTCCACGCGACACCCGGCGATGCCGCACCGCGCATGGCGGCGATCCGCGCGGCGCGTGAGGCGACCCAGCCGATTCGCGCCCGGACCGGCGGCTCGACCTTCCGCAATCCGCCCGGCCACAAGGCCTGGGAACTCATCGACGCCGCCGGCTGCCGTGGGCTGCGGCTGGGCGGCGCGCAGGTCTCGGAGAAGCACTGCAACTTCCTGCTGAACACCGGCGATGCAACCGCCGCCGCGCTCGAAGCGCTGGGCGAGCAGGTGCGGACCCGCGTGCTGCAGCACAGCGGGGTCTCGCTGGAGTGGGAAATCAAACGGCTGGGGGTGCCGCTATGACCCATATCGCCGTGCTGCATGGCGGCATCTCGGCCGAGCGCGAGGTCAGCCTCGCCTCCGGCGCGCAATGCATCGCCGCCCTCCGCGAAGCCGGCTTCGAGGTGACGCCGATCGATGTCGGGGCCGACCTGGTCGCCACCATCGCCGCGCTGCGCGCCGCCAGGCCGGATGCCGTCTTCAACGCGCTGCACGGCAGCTTCGGCGAGGATGGCTGCATCCAGGGCGTGCTCGACTGGATGGGCCTGCCGTACACGCATTCCGGCCTGCGCGCCTCGGCGCTGGCGATGGACAAGGTCGCCGCCAAGGCGGTGTTCCGCGCCGCCGGCCTGCCGGTCGCGCCGCATCGCCTGGTCGATCTGGCGGAGCTTGCGGCCGCGGATCCGCTGCCGCGGCCCTTCGTGGTGAAGCCGGTGAACGAGGGTTCCTCGGTCGGGGTGCATGTGCTGCGGCACGGCGACAACCGGCGGGCCGAGATCGCCGCCAACTGGCGCTTCGGCGACATTGTGCTGGTCGAGGAATACATCCCGGGCCGCGAGCTGACCGTCGGCGTGCTCGGCGACCGGGCGCTGGCGGTGACCGATATCCTCGCCGATGCCGGCGAATTCTATGACTACGACTCGAAATACGCCGCCGGCGGATCGCGCCACATGCTGCCGGCGGCGATCGATGCCGGGATCTATGCGCAGGCGATGGATGTCGCCGTCGCCGCGCATCAGGCGCTCGGCTGCCGCGGTGCGACGCGGGCGGACTTCCGCTACGACGACACGGCGGGCGAACCGGGCCGGCTGGTGCTGCTGGAGGTGAATACCCAGCCCGGGCTGACGCCGACCTCGCTGCTGCCGGAACAGGCGGCGCTCGCCGGCATCGCATTTCCCGCACTCTGCGCCTGGATGGTGGAGCAGGCTCGCCATGGCCCTTGAAACACCCCGCAGCTCGGCGCGCTCCCGGATCAACCAGCCCGCGAGGCGCAACCGGTCCGAGGCGACCCAGTCGCGCCCCTCGCGCTTCCGGCTCTGGCTGCGGCGCCGGCGCGGGCTGCTGCGCCCGGCCGGCCTCGGTCTCGGCATCGCCGCGCTGCTGGTGGTCGCCGCCCTGGCGACCATGGCGGCGGATCCTTACGGCAAGCTCACCGCGCTTTGGGAGGGCGCCGCCGAGATCACCGGCGGGGCCGGGATGACGGTGCAGGAAGTCATCCTCGAAGGCAGCCGCAACACCCCGCCGGAACTGGTGCGCGAGGCGCTTTCGGTCCGTCGCGGCGATCCGATCCTCGGCTTCGATCCGCATGCGGCGCGCGAGCGGCTGGAACTGATCGCCTGGGTCAGCGCGGCGCATGTCGAGCGCCACCTGAATGGCCTGATCCGCGTCCGCATCACCGAGCGCCAGCCCTTCGCCATTTGGCAGCGCGACGGCCGCTTCTCGGTGATCGACGAGCGCGGCGAGGTGGTGTCGAGCGAGAATATCGGCGCCTTCGGCCGGCTGCCGCTGGTGGTGGGCGCCGGCGCCAATCGCGTTGCCGCGCCGATGATCGCGCTGCTGCGCGCCACGCCGGTGGTGCAGGAACGCACCCATGCGCTGGTCCGCGTGGCGGAACGCCGCTGGAACCTGCGGCTGCGCAACGGCACCGACGTGCTGCTGCCGGATGGCCAGGAAGCCGCCGCGCTGGCCCGGCTGGCGGAGTTGCAGGCCAAGCAGGGCCTGCTCGACCGGCCGCTGGCGGCGATCGACCTCCGGCTGCCGGATAAGCTGGTGCTGCGCCTGCCGCCCGCCGCGGCGGGACCACAGCCGGCGCCGATGGAACCGACGGTGCAGCGGGTAAGGAACGGGCGCGGATGAACCAGATCAGCCGGCCTGGCAGCCTCGACGGAATGACCGCGCCGGGCCGCCGCAGGCGGGGCGCCCGCAGCGGCGTCTTCGGCGTTCTCGACATCGGCTCGACCAAGGTGGTCTGCGTGATCGCCCGCATCGAGAACGACGGCGAGCCGCGTGCGCTCGGCTTCGGCTGGCAGCGCTCGCGCGGCATCAAGGGCGGCAATATCGTCGACATCGAGGAAGCCGAGAAATCCATCCGCGCCGCGGTCGGCCAGGCGGAGGAGATGGCGGATACCCAGTTGAAGGGCGCCATCGTCAACCTCTCGGGCGGCCAGCCGGAATCGCGCCAGCAGAACATCCAATGGCCGATCGGCGGCCGTCCGGTGACCGAGGCCGACCTGCGCGCCATCCTCGGCGAGGGCCGCCGCCGCAGCGCCGAGGATGGCCGGGAAACGGTGCATGCCTTCCCGCTCGGCTTCACCGTGGATGCGACGCCGGGCGCCGAGGATCCGCGCGGGATGATCTGCGAGACCATCTCGGCACGGCTGCACCTGCTGGATGCGGCGCAGGCCTCGCTGGCCAATCTCGGCGCCACCCTGCTGCGCTGCGACCTGGTGGTGGAGGAGCTGGTTTCGGCGCCCTTCGCCGGCGGCCTCGCCACCTTGGTCGAGGACGAGAAGCAGCTTGGCGCCACGGTCATCGACATGGGCGGCGGCACCACCAGCATCGCTGTCTTCGCTGATGGCCACCTGCTGCATACCGCGCAGATCCCGGTCGGCGGCTGGAACGTCACCAACGACCTGGCGCGCGGCCTGTCGACGCCGATCGCCCATGCGGAACGGCTGAAGACGCTGCATGGCGGCGTGCTCGGCGCGCCGGACGACGAGAAGGAATGGCTCCCCGTGCCGCAGGTTGGCGAGGAGGAGGACCAGATCGCCCGCGTCCCGCGCGCCATGATCATCGGCATCATCCGCCCGCGGCTGGAGGAGACCTTCGAGCTGGTGCGCGACCGGCTCGAATCGGCCGGGCTGAGCCAGGAGATGGGTCGCCGCGTGGTGCTGACCGGCGGCGCCAGCCAACTGGTCGG
Organism: Belnapia sp.; assembly: GCA_028291445.1. Classification (GTDB taxonomy): domain Bacteria; phylum Pseudomonadota; class Alphaproteobacteria; order Acetobacterales; family Acetobacteraceae; genus Belnapia. Next base: position 1,441 of record JAQGIA010000186.1, on the reverse strand, counting down.
CGTGCGCGAGCTGGCTGGCCGCGTCCTGGAACGCCAGGTGCGGCTGGGCCGGCCGCATGCGGTGCGCGGCATGCCGGAAACCGCCTCCGGCCCGGCTTTCGCGGCGCCGCTCGGGCTGCTCGCCTGGGGTGCCGGCGAAGGCCGGCCGCTGCTCGATCTGCTGCCGGGCCTCGAACGTCCGAGCGGCCGATTCCGCCGCCTCGTGAATTGGCTGCGGGATAAGGCATGACCCCAGCATTGAAAACGGCAGCGCTGAAAATGGCCGGAAAATCACCCGACTGCCTGTGGATCACGGGGATGAACCGCTTCGGCGGCCTGTCGTCCCGGGACAAGACTCACCCACTTCGTCTACCTTTCCGCGAGGAGATCCCCGCATGACCCTGAACTTGAGCCTGCCCGTGTCGCAGCACACCGATTTCAGCCCCCGCATCACCGTGATCGGCGTCGGCGGCGGCGGCACGAATGCCGTGAACAACATGATCTCCATGGGCCTCGAAGGGGTCGAGTTCGTCGTCGCCAACACCGATGCGCAGTCGCTGGTGCATTCCAAGGCAGAGAAGCGCGTCCAGCTAGGACCGCATCTGACGCAGGGGCTTGGCGCCGGCGCCAAGCCGGAGATCGGCCGCGCCGCCGCGGAGGAAGCGACCGAGGAACTGGCCCGCCATCTCGACGGCTGCCACATGGTCTTCATCACCGCCGGCATGGGCGGCGGCACCGGCACCGGCGCGGCGCCGGTCATCGCCCGCATGGCGCGCGAGCGCGGCGTGCTGACCGTCGGCGTGGTGACCAAGCCCTTCGATTTCGAGGGGCCGAAGCGCAAGCGCGCGTCCGAGGCCGGCATCGAGGAGCTGCAGAGCTTCGTCGATACGCTGATCGTCATCCCGAACCAGAACCTGTTCCGCATGGCGACGGAGAAGACGACCTTCGCCGATGCCTTCAAGCTGGCCGACGAGGTGCTGTACGACGGCGTGCGCGGCGTCACCGACCTGATGATCAAGCCCGGCCTGGTGAACCTCGACTTCGCCGATATCCGCACCGTCATGGCGGAGATGGGCAAGGCGATGATGGGCACCGGCGAGGCCGAGGGCGAGGACCGCGCGGTGAAGGCCGCCGAGCGCGCCATCAGCAACCCGCTGCTGGACGACGCTTCGCTGCGCGGCGCCCGCGGCGTGCTGATCAACATCACCGGCGGCTACGACATGACGCTGTTCGAGGTGGACGAGGCGGCTAACCGCATCCGCAAGGAAGTCGACGAGGAAGCCAACATCATCTTCGGCTCCTCGGTCGAGGAGGATCTCAACGGCCGGCTGCGGGTCTCGGTGGTGGCGACCGGCATCGATGCGCAGCATGCCCAGGCGCCCGCGGCGGTCGGCCAGCCGGTCGCCCCTGCCGCGGCGCAGTCCGGCCTGACCATGCTGCCCGGCGGCCGCCAGGGCCGGCC
>JAQGIA010000175.1 GCA_028291445.1 Belnapia sp. | reverse complement strand
ACCACCTCCGGGTGGAACATGGTGCCGTAGAAGTGGCGGGCATCGTCGGCGATCAGCGCGAAGGGCGCGCCGCCGCTGGCCGCGACCACGCGGAAGCCGGATGGCAATTCGGTGATGCGGTCGCCATGGCTCATCCAGACCTGCTCGCGCGCGCCCGGTGCCCAGACGCCCTGGGTGATGGCGCAATCGCCGGTCACCTCGATGAAGGCCCGGCCGAATTCCCGGGCATGGCCGCCTTCGACCACGCCACCGAGCTGATGCGCCATGGTCTGCTGGCCGTAGCAGATGCCGAGGATGGGCAGGCCCATGCCGAAGATGTCCTGCGGGGCGCGCGGGCTGCTGCCCTCGGTGACGCTGGCCGGGCCGCCCGAGAGGATGATGCCGCGCGGCGCGAAGGCCTCGATCCGGGCAGGATCGGCAGTATAGGGCCAGACCTCGCAATAGACCCCGGATTCCCGCAGGCGCCGGGCGATGAGCTGGGTCACCTGGCTGCCGAAGTCGAGGATGAGGATGCGGTCGTGCAGGACCGCCGTGGCCAGAGGAGAGGAGGTGGGGGGCGCGTTCATGGCGTCTATCAGCACAGTCGCACGAGTGGGGCAAGCGGGTGCGCCGGCGACCCCGGACCCGTGCCGGGATCAGGCCTCGGAGGCGGGCGCCGTCGCGGTCAGCAGGCTTTCGATCGGGGCCCAGGCGAAGGCCAGCTGCTCCATCGACTGGCCGGCGAAGCGGATCGCCTCCCGCGCCATGGGCCGGCCGCCGAGGCGCTGGTAGAACCAGCGGGTCGGGTTGTCATGCAGCACCCAGAGCATGACGGAGCGGCAGCCGACCACCGCCAGATGCGCCGCCATGGCGCGCATCAGCCGGCGGCCGATGCCGCAGTCGCGGTAGTCGTCCAGCAGGTAGAGCGTCTCCACCTCGCCGTCGCCGTAGCCGGGACGGCGGGCGCGGCCGCCGGAGACGAAACCGATCACGGTGCCGCGGTCCCGCTCGGCCGATGCGCCCACCGGGGCATCGGCGCCGCTGGCGACGGCGACGAAGACGGCATGGCCGTTGCGCCGGTCGGCGATCGCCGCCTCGTAGCCGGCGGCATGCCGCAGGGGGGACAGATGCGACAGGTAGGCATCCGGCAGCATGCCCGCATAGGCGGTGCGCCAGGTTGCCACATGGACGGCGCCGATGGCGGCAGCATCATCGGGCCGGGCTCGGCGGATGCAGATCATGCGACGCCCTTCCTCCTCCTCGATAGCAACCCGGGGCTTGATAGGAACCCGGGCTGATCCGCCCAGGTCGAATCAGCCTTAGGCGGATCAGCCCTGGGGCTGGCGTTGCAGGACCGCGGCGAAGAACCCATCGGTGCCGTGCCTGGCAGGCGTCGTGACCAGATAGGGGCCTTCGGACGGTGCCGCCCCGCTGCCCCCCGCTTCCGCCCAGGCCTCGGCCAGGGGAAACAGGGTGAAATCGGGATGGCGGTCGAGGAAGGCCTGGATCTGGTGCTCGTCCTCCTCGGGCAGCAACGAACATGTAGCGTAGACCAAACGCCCGCCGGGCCGCACCAGATCGGCACCGACGGCCAGAATTTCACTTTGCTTGATACACAATTCCGCGAGATCGACGGGTGTCGTCCGCAGCCTGGCATCGGGATTGCGCCGCCATGTTCCTGTCCCGGTGCAGGGCGCATCGACCAGGACCCGGTCGAACTGCCCGGCGCGGCGCTTGGCCCAGCGATCCCCGGGCTCCAGCAAATGGCGCTCCACATTGTCGGCCCCGGCCCGGGCGAGGCGCTTCACCGCCCCTTCCAGCCTCGGGACGGAGACATCGCAGGCGGTGATGCGGCCACGGTTCTGCATGGTGGCGGCCAGCGCCAGGGTCTTGCCGGCGGCCCCGGCGCAGAGGTCGAGCACGCGCATCCCCGGCCGCGCATCGGTCAGCAGGGCGATGAGCTGGCTGCCCTCGTCCTGCACCTCGATCAGCCCGCCCAGGAAAGCCTTGGTCTGGGTCACCGGCCGGCGCGACGGCAGGCGGAGCCCCCAGGGGGAAAGCCGGGTGGGCGCGGTCTCGATCCCCTCGGCGGCCAGGGCGGCGGCGGCCTCCTCCCGGGTGCCCTTCAGCAGGTTGGCGCGGAGGTCGAGCGGCGCCTCGCCCTCCATGGCCGCGGCCTCCTCGGCCAGGCGCTCGCCGAAGCGGATGCGGAAGCCGGGCAATACCCAATCGGGCAGGTCGAGCCGCACGCCTTCCGGCATGGCGGGATGGATCAGGCCGGGGCCGTAGCGGGTGCCGTCGAGCTGGCGGAGCAGACGCTCCTCCAACGCATCCAGCGGGTTGGCGGCGTATTGGCCGCCCGGGAAGGCGGCCATCACCTCCTCCACCGCGAGGCCCTTGCCCAGCAGCAGGTCTGCGGCGACCAGCATCCGCGCGGTGACATGGCATTTCACCCGGTGCAGCCACCAGTCGAGCCGGATGCGCTGGCGCACCACGCCCCAGGCCAATTCGGCGACCGCCCGCCTATCGCCGCCGCCGATGTAGCGGCGGGTGCGGAAGAAATCATTGGCGGTGGCATCCGCCGGGCGGCGGGGCGTGGATTCCACCGCGATCAGCAGGTCGATGGCGGCGGAGAGGCGGGCGGCGGGGGTCATGCGGGGGCAATCATGCAAGGGCGAAGGATAAGAAGGGGCGAAGGAAAATAGGCGTGACAGGGCCGGCGGAGCGCCGCGCAGCCTAGGCACCCAAGGCATTCGGGGAAGTGAACGCGGCCGGTATCGGCTGCGCCGCG
>JAQGIA010000161.1 GCA_028291445.1 Belnapia sp. | reverse complement strand
ATCCTGCGCCTGCTCGACGGCGCCCGCAGCGTCGATGCCCTGGCCGACGACCTCGCCGCCCGCTTCGCCGCCCCGCGGGCCGAGATCCTCGCCGATGTGCTGGCCATGCTCGATGATCTGGCGGCCAAGGGCGTTGTCGCCGCATGACCGAAGCCCCGACCGATGCCCCAGCCGACGCCCCAGCCGACGCCCCTTTGGCCCTGCTGGCCGAGCTGACCCATCGCTGCCCGCTGCGCTGCCCTTATTGCTCCAACCCCACCGCGCTGGCCGGCCCGGGGGAGGAGCTCGATGCCGTCACCTGGGCCCGGGTCTTCGCCGAGGCGGCCGAGCTCGGCTGCCTGCAGGTGCATCTCTCGGGCGGCGAGCCGACCGCGCGGCGGGACTTTTTGGCGATTCTCCGCGCCGCCAGCGGGGCCGGACTCTATACCAACCTCATCACCGCCGGGGTGCTGCTGGACGCCGGCCGTCTGGCCGCCATGGTCGAGGCCGGGCTCGACCATCTTCAGCTCTCTGTGCAGGACGCGGAAGCCGGCTCGGCCGACCGCATCGGCGGCTATGCCGGCGGCCATGCCCGGAAGCTGGCGGTGGCCAGGCTGGTCACCGCCGCCGGCCTGCCGCTGACCCTGAATGCGGTGGTCCACCGGCAGAACCTCGACCGCCTGCCGGCCCTGATCGAACTGGCCTTGGCGCTGGGCGCCGGCCGGCTGGAAGTGGCGCATGTCCAGTACTACGGCTGGGCGCTGCGCAACCGCGATGCGCTGCTGCCGACCCGCGCCCAGCTCGATGCCGCCACCGCGACGGTCGAGGCCGCCCGCCTGGCGCATCGCGGCCGGCTGGTGATCGACTACGTGGTGCCGGATTACTACGCCCGCCGCCCCAAGGCCTGCATGGGCGGCTGGGGCCGGCGTTTTCTGGCGGTTTCCCCAGCCGGGCGCATCCTGCCCTGCCACGCGGCGGAGAGCCTGCCCGGCTTCGACTTCCCCGATGTGCGGACCACGTCCCTGCGCGCCGCCTGGGAGTCCTCGGAGGCCTTCGGCCGCTTCCGCGGCACCGGCTGGATGCCGCAGCCCTGCCAGGGCTGCGACCGCGCCGAGATCGACTGGGGCGGCTGCCGCTGCCAGGCCTTCGCGCTGACCGGCGATGCCGCCGCCACCGACCCCGCCTGCGCGCTCTCGCCCCACCATGCCCTGCTCGCCCTGGCGGTGGAGGAAGCGGCCGGGGCAGGGGAGGGCTTCATCTATCGTGAGCCCCGGCCCCGCCCGGCTTGACCGCCACCCGGTTGACCGGCGCCGTACCCCGCCCACCTTTGGAATCCGCCCCAGGCCCCCCCGTTTCAAGCTTATGGAGTTGCCCGCCATGATGATCCGCACCGCGACCGCCGCCGGGATGACCCTCGCCGGCTTCGCCTTCGCCGCCGGGGTCGCGGCCGGCGTCGGAGCCGGCGCGGCGCTGGTCGGCGGCGCCTGCCTCGCCCGCCGGGCCATGAAGCAGCGCCAGGCCTGGAAGGACGACCACGGGGACGTCTCCGCCGCCGATACCCTGACCCCCGGCAGCTATCCCGGCAGCCCGGGCGACGACATCCCGGATAGTGGCGCCAACCCGATCTGACCGGCAGGCCAAGGGAGCAGGACTGGCGGGCGCCCCTCGTTGCGGTGCCCGCCGCGTTGACAGCACCGTGACACCGGGCTACCGCCCCTCCCGGTTCCGTTTGCGTCAATAATCCCGAGGAAACGCCATGGCATTGGCCTTCGTCTTCCCTGGCCAGGGCAGCCAGGCCCCCGGCATGGGCCGTGACCTGGCCGAGGCCTTCCCCGCCGCGCGCGAGGTCTTCCAGGAAGTCGACGACGCGCTCAAGCAGAAGCTCTCCAAGCTGATGTTCGAGGGCCAGGCCATCGACATCACCCTGACCTCCAATGCCCAGCCGGCGCTGATGGCCGTCTCGGTCGCCGTGCTGCGGGTGCTGGAGAAGGAAGGCGGCTTCAGCCTCGCCGGCAAGGTTTCCCTGGTCGCCGGGCATTCGCTCGGCGAATACAGCGCGCTGGCCGCCGCCGGCGCCTTCGACCTCGCCACCGCCGCCCGGCTGCTGCGGCTCCGCGGCGATGCCATGCAGGCGGCGACCCCGCCCGGCACCGGCGCCATGGCCGCCCTCCTCGGCGCCGACATGGCCCAGGCCCAGGCCATCTGCGACGCCGCCCGGACCGATCCCGAGACCGACGAGGCCGAGGTTATCGAGATCGCCAACGACAACGGCGGCGGCCAGATCGTCATCTCCGGCGCCGCCGGTGCGGTCGAGCGGGCCATCGCCGCCGCGCCCGGCCTCGGCGTAAGGCGCGCCTTGTCGCTGCCGGTCTCGGCGCCCTTCCACTGCGCCCTGATGGCGCCCGCCGCCGATGCCATGGCCGAGGCGCTGGATGGCGCCACCATCCGCCCGCCGGTGGTCCCGCTCATCGCCAATGTCACCGCCGCCAAGGCGACCGATCCGGCCGAGATCCGCCGCCTGCTGGTCAAGCAGGTCACCGCCACGGTGCGCTGGCGCGAATGCGTCGCCGCCATGGCCGCCATGGGCTGCGACCGCTTCGTCGAGATCGGCACCGGCAAGGTCCTCACCGGGCTGATGAAGCGCAACGCACCCGAGGCCACCGCCTCCGCCATCGGCACGCCGGCCGATGTCGAGGCCTTCCTGAAGACCATCTAACCCATCGTTTTATCGCGTGCTTCACGTCCTTCGGCGATTCCGCCCCGGATGATCACGCCTTAGGAGACGCCGATGTTCCGTCTGGACGGCAAGGTCGCCCTCATCACCGGCGCCACCGGCGGCATCGGCGCGGCGACCGCCCGCGCGCTGCATGCCCAGGGGGCGAAGGTCGCCATCACCGGCCGCCGCGCCGCCGAGCTGGAAGCCCTGGCCGCCGAGCTGGGCGGGGAAGGGGTGCTGGTCGCCCCGGCCGACCTCGCCGACCCGGCCGCCCCGGCGGCGCTGGTCGAGCGGGTGGAAGCCGAGCTGGGCAGCCTCGACATCCTGGTGAACAACGCCGGCTTCACCCGCGACATGCTGGCGCTGCGCATGGGCGATGCCGATTGGGCGGCGGTGCTCGAGGTCGACCTGACCGCCCCGTTCCGGCTGGCGCGCGCCGCGCTGCGCGGGATGATGAAGCGCCGCTGGGGGCGGGTCATCTCCATCGCCTCCATCGTCGGCGTCACCGGCAATGCCGGCCAGGCCAATTACGCCGCCGCCAAGGCCGGGCTGATCGGCCTGAGCAAGTCGCTCGCCCAGGAGGTCGCGACCCGTGGCGTCACCGTCAACGTCGTCGCCCCGGGCTTCGTGAAGACCGCCATGACCGATGCGCTGAACGAGGCCCAGAAGACCAAGCTGATGGAGCGCATCCCGACCGGCCGGATGGGCGCGCCGGAGGATATCGCCGCCGCCATCCTCTACCTCGCCAGCGCCGAGGCCGGCTGGACCACCGGCCAGACCATCCAGGTCAACGGCGGGATGGCGATGATCTGAGGCGGGGCTTTCCCCGGCTTAAGCCTTCCGCAGCCTATCCGCCCGCAACCTGCCCGGCACCGCTGTGCCGAGCCCCCGATGTCCCTCCTGGCCGAACCACCCGCCGCCGCCGCCGACCCCGCCACGCAGGGTCGCGCCCTGCTGCGCCGCGGCCAGCCGGCCGAGGCCCTGCCGCTGCTGCGGGACGCCGCCGCCCGGCCCCCCGCCGATGCCCCCACCGATGCAGCGGTGCGCTTCGATCTCGCCCTGGCGCTCCATCTTACCGGCGCCCTGGCCGAGGCGATGGCGCAATACCGCGCCGTGCTGGCCCTGGCGCCGGAGGAGGCCGGCGCCTGCAACGGGCTCGGCGCCATCCTGCTGCGCCTCGGCGACCTGCCCGCGGCCGAGGTCTGGCTGCGCCGCGCACTGGCCATCCGCCCCGCCATGCCGGAGGCGCTGAACAACCTCGCCCGCATCGCCTGCTGGGAGCTGCGGCTGGGCGAGGCGATCCGCCTGCTGGATGCCGCCCTGGCCGCCCGCCCGGATTTTCCCGCCGCCCGCTGGACCCGCGCCATGGCCCGGCTGCAGGCCGGCGACATGCCCGGCGGCTGGGATGATTTCGAGGCCCGCTGGGGGCTGCCCGATATCGGCCCGGTCGGCACCATCCCCCGGCCGCTCTGGCGTGGCGAGGCGCTGGCCGGCCGCAGCCTGCTGCTGCAACCGGAACAGGGCCTCGGCGACACCATCCAATTCGCCCGCTACGCCGTGCTGCTGGCCGGGCGGGGGGAGAAGGTGGTGCTCGGCGTCCAGCCGGAGCTGAAGCGCCTCATGGCCGGGCTGGCCCAGCCCGCGGCGGCGGCGCATCCCGTCCGGGTGGTGGCCTGCGGCGAGGTGCTGCCGCCGGTCGACTGCCACCTGCCGCTGCTCTCGCTGCCCGGCGTGCTGCGCCAGGGCCTCGGCGACATCCCCGGCGCCACCCCCTACCTGGCCGCCGCGCCGGAGGCCGTGGCGCGCTGGCGCCGCCGGCTGGCCGCGCCGGATGGGATGCCCAAGGTCGGCTTGGTCTGGGCCGGCAATCCGAAGCATATCAACGATGCCAACCGCTCCCTGCCGCTCGCCGTCCTGGCGCCGCTGGCGGCGGTGCCCGGCCTGCGCTGGTTCAGCCTGCAACTCGGCGCCCGCCGGGCCGAGCTGGCCGACCCCGCTTCCAGCTCCCCTTGGGCCGCCGCCGGCGTCACCGATCTGGCCGAGGAACTGACCGACCTCGCCGAGACCGCCGCCGCGCTGACCGCGCTCGACCTGCTCATCGCCGTGGATACCGCCCCGGTCCATCTCGCCGGGGCGCTCGGCCGGCCGGCCTGGCTGCTGCTGCCGGCGGTGCCGGATTGGCGCTGGCTGCTCGGCCGCAGCGACAGCCCCTGGTACCCGAGCCTGCGGCTGTTCCGCCAGCCGCGGCCGGGCGCCTGGGACCAGGTGGCGGCCGAGGTTGCGGTGGCGCTGCGCCGCTTCGCTCCAGCATGATGCCCGCACGCAGAATTGCCCGCCGCGGTCCGGCAACCCGGTGCCGCGGCCGCCGCTTATCCCCCGAACGCAATGGGCGAACGCCATGGGGGTCGCGCGTGAACCATCTCCTGCGGCCGGACCGTCCCTGGACCGTATTGGGGGCCGCACCGGATCCCGAACCGGAGCCCTGGCCCGAGGGGCCCTGGCTGTTGCTTGCCATCGCCGCCGTCTCGGCGCCCGTTGCCGTGCTGGGCCAGGGCGGGGATGGCCATACGGCGCTGCTGGCGAGCCTGGTCTGCCTGGCCTCGCCCGGCTTCGCGATCGAAACGATGCAGGGCGTGGCCCGGCTGGCCCTGGCGATGGGAGCGGATCGGCGCTAGGGCTATCCGCCCGAACGACATGCCGGGGACAAGCCAAAGGGACTTGCCAGCGCCGCAAACACCGCCTACGCCCCCTCCGGGTTCCGTGTTGGCTCTCCGCCCGACCCCGGACGCCGCCCTGCGTAGGTGGCCCGGTCCGGTCGGCGGGTGGCACGCAGTCCTCCGCGGTCCGGCCATCGGCCAGGGTCCGGAGGGGGGATAACGCAGTATTTTGGAGACTGGCACGCGATGAGCGAGACCGCCGAGAAGGTTAAGAAGATCGTCGTCGAACATCTCGGCGTGGACGAGGCCAAGGTCACGGACGACGCCTCCTTCATCGACGACCTGGGCGCCGACAGCCTCGATACCGTCGAGCTGGTGATGGCCTTCGAGGAGGCTTTCGGCGTGGAAATCCCCGACGATGCCGCCGAGAAGATCACCACCGTCAAGGACGCCATCGCCTATATCGATGGAAACAAGACCTGATACTGCGTTGAGCGCAGGGGGAAGCTGAGCGTGTTCGCACACGGTGCCGCGCCGCGGCGGGTTGTCGTCACCGGCATGGGCATTGCGTGCCCGCTCGGTTTGGGCGTCGAACGGGTCTGGAAACGCCTCGTAGCGGGCGAAAGCGGCATCGCCGCCATCCAGTCCTTCGACGTGAAGGATCTGCCGGCGAAAATCGCCGGGCAGGTGCCGGTCGGGACCAAGGCCGACGGGAAACTCGATCTTTCCGAGTGGATCCCGGTCAAGGACCAGAAGAAGATGGACCGCTTCATCCAGCTCGCCATCGTGGCGGCGGTGGAAGCAGTGGAGGACAGCGGCTGGATCCCCGAGTCCGAGGAGGATCGCTGCGCCACCGGCGTGATGATCGGCTCCGGCATCGGCGGCCTGACCACCATCTACGAAAGCTCGCGGCTGATCTGGGAAGGCAAGCACAAGCGGGTCTCGCCCTTCTTCATCCCCAGCGCGCTGATCAACCTGGCCTCCGGCCACGTCTCCATCCGCTACGGCTTCAAGGGGCCGAACCATGCCGTGGTCACCGCCTGCGCGACCGGCGTGCATGCGCTCGGCGACGCTGCCCGGCTGATCGCCTTCGGTGACGCCGATGTGATGGTGGCCGGCGGAGCCGAGGCCGCGGTGAGCGAGATCGGCATGGCCGGCTTCTGCGCCTCCCGCGCCTTGTCCACCAGCTACAACGACCGCCCGGCCGAGGGCTCCCGCCCCTGGGACGAGGGCCGCGACGGCTTCGTCATGGGCGAGGGCGCCGGCATCTGCGTCCTCGAGGAACTGGAGCACGCCAAGGCCCGCGGCGCGAAGATCTATGCCGAGGTGATCGGCTACGGCATGTCGGGCGATGCGCATCACATCACCGCCCCGTCGGAGACCGGCGACGGCGCCTTCCGCTCGATGCGCGCGGCGCTGCGCAGTGCCGGCGTGACGCCGGAGCAGGTGCAATACGTCAATGCCCATGGCACCTCGACGCCGATGGGCGACGACCTGGAATTGGGCGCGGTCGAACGGCTCTGGGGCGATGCGGCCGGTGGCCTGGCGATGTCCTCGACCAAATCGGCCATCGGTCATCTGCTCGGCGCGGCCGGTGCGGTGGAGGGGATCTTCTCCATCCTCGCCATCCGCGACAAGGTCGCCCCGCCGACCCTGAACCTCGAAACCCCGTCGCGCCCGAGCGCCATCGACCGGGTGGCCAAGACCGCCCAGGACCGGCCGATCGAGGTCGCGCTGTCGAACAGCTTCGGCTTCGGCGGCACCAATGCCAGCATCGTCTTCCGCGCCGCGCCCTGAACCGTGGCGCCGGCGCTGAAGGCCCGCCGCGGCCGGGGTCTGGTTTGAGACGGCTGCGCATCGCCGGGCTGGCGCTGCTGCTGCTGGCGGCGCTGGCCGGGGCCGCTGGTTGGCAAGGGCTGCGGCTCTACCGCGCCTCCGGCCCGCTGGCGGAGCCGGCCCAACTCGTCATCCCTCGCGGCGGTACCGAGACCATCGCCGCCGCGCTGCGCAGCGCCGGGGTCATCGACAACCCCCGGCTCTTCGCCCTGGCCACCTGGGCGACGCGCGGCGAAGGACCGCTGCGGGCCGCCGAATTCGCCTTTCCCGCCGGCGCCTCGCTGGCCGATGTGCTGGCCATCCTGCGCGATGCCCGCCCGGTGCAGCGCCGCCTGACCCTGCCCGAAGGGCTGACCGCCCGGCAGATCGCCGCGCTGGTCGCCCGCGCCGAGGGCCTGGTCGGCGAGGTCCCGGCCCTGGCCGAGGGCGCCGTGCTGCCGGAAACCTATGCCTATCGATGGGGCGACGACCGCGCCGCCCTCCTGCGCCGGGCCGAGGCCGCCATGCTCCAGGCCCTGGCCGAAAGCTGGGCCAGCCGCGCCCCGGGCCTGCCCTTGGCCAGTCCGCGCGAGGCGCTGATCCTCGCCAGCATCGTCGAGCGTGAAACCGGCGTGGCCGAGGAACGGCCGCGTGTCGCCGCGGTCTTCCTCAACCGCCTCCGCCTGAACATGCCGCTGCAATCCGACCCGACGGTCGCCTATGCCGCGGCTGACGGCGGCCCGCTGGACCGGCCGCTGAGCCGGACCGATCTCGATCGCGAGCACCCCTTCAACACCTACCGGATCCGTGGCCTGCCGCCAGCGCCCATCGCCGCCCCCGGCCTCGCCGCGCTGCGCGCCGTAACCCGTCCGGTCACCACCGAGGATCTGTATTTCGGTGCCGACGGGACCGGCGGCCATGCCTTCGCCCGCAGCCTGGAGGAGCACAACCGCAACGTGGCGCGGTGGCGCGAGGTGGAGCGTCGGCGGGGGGACGGGACAGTGGCGCGGTAGGCCGCAAGGATGTTGTGCCTTCGAACCATCCTGCCAGGGGCCGACAGGGTGGGCATTCGCTGACGGTGGTATTGACTTGCGGGCGCCGCTGGTCAGTTGTAGGAATATATACTTATCGATGCCGCGCCGCTCGGCCGGCGGGACTGGATTAAACCGCTAAATTCCACAATATTATTAGCTTT
>JAQGIA010000148.1 GCA_028291445.1 Belnapia sp. | reverse complement strand
CTGCGGCGAGGTGAACAGGATCCAGGTCAGCAGATAGGGCAGGTAGGAGATCGGCCGGGCGGTCTCGATCTCGACCGTATTGGCGTCGATCTTGCGGTAGCCGGTCAGGATCGAGACCCGGCCGCGGGCGAGCGCGGCGGCGGCGGCATCGAATTGCGGGCTGTCGTTCTTGTAGAAACGGTCGAGGTTCCAGGTGACGCTATCGGCGGAGAAGGCCGAGCCATCGTGGAAGGCCACACCCTGGCGCAGGGTGAAGCGCCATTTCTTCGGGTCGGCCGGGTCCTGCACCCAGGCGGTCGCAAGGCCGGGCATGATATCGGCCGGCTTGTCGGCGCGGGAGAGGTCCCAGTTCACCAGCGGCTCGAAGACCGGGAAGCCGAGGAAGCGCATCCCTTCCGAACCGTTGTTCGGCATGCCGCCGGTGGTCGGCACGTCGGAGGCGGTCATCGCGACCCGCAGCACCTTGGGGGCCTGGGCCAGGGCTTGGATCGGTGCCAGGCCAGCGGTGGAGGCGAGAAGGCTGGCCGCGAGGGCGAGGCGGGTACCGAGGCGCATGCAAAGCTCCCGTGAAACTGGCACGGGCCTAGCAAGGATCGTGCTGCGGCCGCTCCAGCAGTTCGACCATCACCCCTTCGGGCCCGCGGATGAAGGCCAGGCGGATGCCGGGACCCGCGGCGACCGGGCCGATGGCGATATCGGCGCCCCGGCGGCGCAGCACGGCGCAGGCCGCGTCGAGGTCATCGACGCCGAGGCCGATATGCTCCAGCCCGAGATGCGGGAAGGCCGGGGCGGGGCCGGCGGGGAAGTCCGGATTGGCGGGGGCGATCAGCAAGGTCTGGCCATCGAGGCGCAGGATGAAGCGGCCGGGGCGGCCTTCCGGCGTCGCGGTGGCGCCGAACAGGCTGGTGAAGAACCCGGCCATCGCCGCCGGGTCGCCGGCGCGGAGATGGAGGTGGTCGAAGCGGAACATCATCCCGCCACGCGATCCTTGTACCGCGCCTTCAGATCCGCCTTCCACAGCTTGCCGGTCGCGGTATGCGGCAGGCTGTCGACGAATTCCACCGCATCGGGGATCCACCACTTGGCGACCTTGCCCTCGTAATAGGCAAGGATTTCCGCCGCGCTCGGCGTCATGCCCGGTTTCGGCTGGACCAGCAGCAGCGGCCTTTCGTCCCATTTCGGATGGGCGATGGCGATGACGGCGGCTTCCTGCACCGCCGGATGGCCCATGATGAGGTTCTCGAGCGCGATGGAGCTGATCCATTCGCCGCCCGACTTGATGACATCCTTGGCGCGATCGACGATCTCGATGCAGCCGAGCGCGTCCATGGTCACCACGTCGCCGGTGCGGAACCAGCCATCCGCGGTGAAGGCGGCATCGCCGGGCCGGTTGAAATAGGCCGAGGCGGCCCAGGGGCCACGGACTTCCAGCTCGCCGAAGGCGATGCCGTCGCGCGGGATTTCGGCACCATTACCGTCGCGGATGCGCAATTCCACACCGAACAGCGGGCGGCCCTGCTTGCGGGCGTAATCCAGGAAACGGTCGGCGTCCCAGGCCGCGTTCTCCGGCTTGCGGGCATTGGTGGTGCCGAGCGGGCTGATCTCGGTCATGCCCCAGGCATGCAGGATGGAGACGCCGTATTCCTTCAGGAAGCCCGCGTTGATGGCGGCCGGCAGCGCGGTGCCGCCGACCACCAGGCGGGGCGGCTTGGCGAAGCCGCGGCCCGGCTCGGCGCGCAGCCAGTTCAGCAGCGCGGTCCAAATCGTGGGGACGCCGGCGGAAAAGGTGACGCCTTCCTCCTCGATCAGCCGGTGCAGGCTGACCGGGTCCAGCTTCGCCCCGGGGAGCACGAGGGAGGCGCCGGCGGCGGCGGCCGAATAGGGAATGCCCCAGGCGTTCACATGGAACATCGGCACCACGGGCATCACCACATCGGCGGCGCCGATCGCGAAACAATCCTTCTGCAAGGTGCTGATGGCATGGATGACGGTGCTGCGGTGGCTGTACAGGACGCCCTTTGGCTCGCCCGTGGTGCCGGAGGTGTAGCAGAGCGAGGAGGCGCTGCGCTCGTCCAGCTCCGGCCAGGGGAAATGGGTGGGCTGGCCGGCGATGAGGCTTTCCTGGGCGAGCACTTCGAAGCGGCCACGCAGCGGGCAATCGGCCGGGATATCGGCCTCGGTGCCCATGATGATGATGGCGCGGAGGCTGGGCGGCAGCTGGTCGGCCAGGGCCTCGGCGCCGGCGAGCAAGGTCGGGTCCACCAGCAGGTGGGTGTCCTCGGCATCGGCCAGGATATAGGCGATCTGGTTGGGGAAAAGGCGTGGGTTCACCGTATGCAGCACGGCGCCCATGGCGGAGATGCCGTAATAGGCCTCCAGGTGATGGTGCTCGTTCCAGGCCAGGGTGGCGATGCGTTCGCCGCGCTGGACGCCCCGCGCCGTCAAGGCATGGGCCAGTTGGGCGGCGCGGGCGGCGATCTCCGGCCAGGTGTGGCGCACCAGGCTGCCGTCGGGGCGCGCGGAGACGATCTTGGCGCCGGTGTGGTTGCGGGCGGCATGATCCAGGAGGCTGGAGATCAGCAGCGGTCGGTCCTGCATCAGGCCCAGCATTCTCGTCGTCTCCCGGTTGGTCTTGGCCCGAGTATCGGGTGCGCGGGCGGGTGGCGGCAAGGCGCTCAATTCGGCTCAATCCGGCTAAACCGCCGGAGGCCGGGCCATTGGAGTCACTGGGCTTTCCGGCCGGAATTTTAGGATTGTGGGATTTAGCGGCGGCTGCGGCGGCGGTGGGCACAGGGCGCCCGGCGGCAGGGATGGTGTAGGCCCCGGCATCGCCGATTACAAGAATATTGTCCTAGTCTATCCTGGCAGCCCGAAGCGCCGCGCCACGCCCGGGAAATCCGCCTCGGCCGGATGCCGCCCGCAGGCCAGCGTGCCATCCCCCGGCCGCACCAGCTGGCAGCAACCAAGCCCCGCCGCCGCCGCCGCATCCAGTTCTTCCGCCACATCCGACAGGAAAAGGATATCGGCCGGCGGCAGTCCCAGGCGCCCGGCGATGCCGGCGTAGCTCGCCGCCTCCCGCTTGCCGCCCATGGCGGTATCGAAGAAGCCTTGAAACAACGGGGTCAGGTCGCCTGCCTCGGAATGGCCGAACAGCAGCCGCTGCGCGCCCACCGAGCCGGAGGAATACACCGCGAGCCCGATGCCCGCCGCCGCCCAGGCCCGCAGGCACCCCGGCACATCGGGCCAGAGATGCCCGTGCAGCCGGCCGTCGGCATAGCCCTGGGCCCAGATCAATCCCTGAAGGGATTTGAGCGGCGTCGCCTTGCTGTCGGCGGCCATCCAGCCACGCAGCACCGCGGCGGGCTCCTGGCCGGGTGCCGCCGCGCGGACCTCGGCCAGGAGCGCCGCCACCTCGGGCGCACCGCCCTGCGTCGCCAGGAAGCCGTCCAGCGCCTCGGCGGCGAAGGGAAACAGCCGGTCCTTGACGAAGGCGATGGCGGTGGTGGTGCCCTCGATATCGGTGAGGACGAGGCGCGGCAAGTTTGGGCGCGGCAAGTCTGGGCGCGGCACCTCAGGCGGCAACGGGGAAGCGTCGCGCCATGTCGGTGCCGGTGAACTGCGCCACCCAGCCGGAGGGATCGGTGAAGACCCGCAGCGCGCAGAAATCCGGCGCCTCGCCGGCGTCGAACCAATGCCTGGTATTGGCCGGCACGCTGATCAGGTCGCCCTGCTCGCAGCGGGCGTCCCAGACCTTGCCATCCACATGCATGACGAAATGCCCGGCGCCGCGGACGAAGAAGCGGATCTCGTCCTCGGTGTGGATATGCTCGTTGAGGAATTTCTCCCGCATGGCGGCGGCCTGGGGATGGTCCGGCGTCAGGCTGATGACATCCGCGCTGCCGGCGCCGGTCACGCCCATCAGCGCATCCAGATGCGGCCGGTAGGCGGCGAGGATGGCCTCGTTGGAGGCGTCCGGTGGCACCGCGACGCCCTCCCAGCGTTCGAAGCGCACGCCGATGCCGCCGAGCTGGGCGGCGATCGCCGTAGGATCCTCGGTCCGCACCAATTCACGGCCGCCTGCGGCCTCCCACACGGTCAAACGGCTCACGGGTCAAGCCTCCTTGTCTCGAGCTCGCAGCGGAGCATGAATTCCAGCGCCTCCAGCCGCAGCAGGGCCTGCGGCATGTCGACGCCCCATACATAGATCCCGTGGCCGCGCAGCAAATAGCCCGGTGGCGCGGCGCCGGCATCCCAGCGCGCCTCCACCGCGGCCTGCAGCCGGGCGATGTCCTGGTCGTTATCGAAGACCGGCACGTCGATGGCCGCGTCATGCGTCGGCAGGCCGGGAAAGGCCTTCAGCAACTCATAGCCGGCCAGGCGGATCGCCGGGCCGGCGCGGCGGGACAGCACCGTCACCGGCACCGAATGCCCATGCAGCACCGCGCCCGCGTCGGGGAAGCGCCGGTAGATGCCGCAATGCAGGCCGGTTTCGGCCGAGGGGCGGTCGCCGACCCGGCGGGAGGTGCCGTCGAGGCCGACCCGGATCACATCCTCCGGGCCGAGGAAGCCCTTGTGCCCGCCGGAGCGGGTGATGGCGACCACCGCATCCTGGAGCCGGATGGAGATGTTGCCGGCGGTGGCCGGCACCCAGCCGAAGCGGTCGAGCCGCTGCCCGGCGGCGACGATCGCCGCCGCCGCGTGGGAAAACTCCGCCTCGGCCATGGTCGGTGGCAGCGGCCGTTCAGGCGGCCGGGCGGCTGGACGTCGTGGTGGTCGCGTGCGGCTGCGCCGTGGTGGTGGCACCCTGGGCCGGGCCCTGGATGGTGCCGGTGGGCTGGGTGCCGGGGGCCGGCGGCGCGCTATCGGCCAGCGACGCGTCGTCCTCCTCCTTCATGTTCTTCTTGAAGGATTTGATGCCGGTGGCGAGGTCACCCATCAGGGTGCTGATCTTGCCGCTGCCGAAAAGCAGCAGAACGACCAGCAGCACGATAAGCCAGTGCCAGATGCTGAAGGAACCCATGTGACGCCCCGATGAACTGTGTTTTGAACCCTGCCCCGGGACGCGCCGGCCTGCTGGGCCACGGCGCCGCGGGGATGAGCCGGGCCGGACACTAATGCCCTGGCCCTAACCGCGCAAACCTGTCGCGCAAACCTGCAGATGGCCCGCCGGCCGGCCCGGAACAACCAGCCTGGCACGGGTTTTTCCCGCCAGGCCAGCGACCGGGCCAGGCCAGCGACCGGGCTCGGCCAGCGATCGGGCTCGGCCAGCAACCGGGCTCAGGCTTCGGCCTTGATCCCCAGCCGGGCGATCAGCCCGCCCCAGCGCCCGGCTTCCTCCGCCATGTGGCGGCGGAGGTCCTCGGGACCGCTGGCCACCACCTCGAAGCCGGCGGCTTCCAGCATGCGCCGGGTCTCGGGCGCGGCCAGTGCCCGCTGCGCCTCGGCGGCCAGCCGCGCCACCCGATCGGCCGGCAGGCCGGCCGGGCCGACCAGACCGTTCCAGGCATAGCTGGCGGCATCGGCGATGCCGGCCTCGGCCAGGGTCGGCACCTCCGGCGCCTGGGGGATGCGCGCCTCGGCGGTCACCGCCAGCGCCCGCACCTGCCCGGCCCTGAGCTGGGGCAGGATGCCGGCGGCGATCAGCACCATGGCGTCGATCCGCCCGGCGACCAGGTCGAGCACCGCCGGCGGGAAGCCGCGATAGGGCACGTGCAGCATCGCCTCGGTCGCGAGCCCGGGCGCCGCCCCGTCGCCAGCCGCCCGGGCCAGCATGTCGAGCATCGCCAGATGGCCGCCCGAGCCCGAGCCGACCGAGCCGAAGGAGAAGCGCCCCGGATTGGCCCGGACCAGGGCGAGGAATTCCGCCAGATCGGCCGCCGGCACCGCCGGATGCACCACCAGAAGCTGGGCGCCGCGCACCAGCAGGGAGATCGGCGCCAGGTCCCGCGCCGGGTCGTAGGGCAGGCCGGGAAACAGCGCCGGGGCGGTGGAGAGCGGCCCGTTGATCGAGACGCCGATGGTATGCCCATCGGTCGCCTTGGCCACCGCATCGGTGCCGATATTGCCGCCCGCCCCGGGACGGTTGTCCACCACGCAGGGCTGGCCGAGCACCTGGCCGAGATGCTGGGCGATGGCCCGGCCGGTGACGTCCGGGGTCGAGCCGGCGGGATAGGGCACTACCAGGCGCAGCGGCCGGTCCGGCCAGATGCTGGAAGACTGGGCGGCAACCGGCTGGGCGGCAACCGGCTGGGCGGCAGCGGGTTCCGTGGCCCAGGGGGCCGCCAGGAGGGCCGCCAGGGGGGCGGCCAACGGGACAGCCAGCAGCGCGCGGCGCGGGATGGGGGGCATGGGCGGGTTTCCTCCGGCGGCGGTTGCAGCACGGCCGGGGCCGTTGCGTAAAGCGGCGACGGACCGCTGGAAGGGCCGGTGAATACGGCGCAGGCGTGTCCGCCGGGGGTCGATATGGTATAGGCTGCGGCCGTCGCCGGAGGATTGTCGTCCTGCCCCTGCCCCGCCGCCGCCTTGGCCTGCTCAGCCTTGTCCTGGCCATCCACCCCGCCGCGGCACCGCCGCCGCCCATCGCCGCCGCACCGCGCGAGGACCGCGCTGGCTGGACCGCGCGTTTCGCCGCCAAACAGCGCGAGCTGCGCGCCGCGCCGCCGGCCCTGGTTTTCTATGGCGACAGCAATATCCAGCGCATGACCAGTTCCCCCCGGCAGGCGGGGGGGCCGTTCGGCGACCTCGGCGCCGTCTGGCGGCACTACTACGGCGACCGTGCGGCGGTGAACCTCGGCTATAGCGGGGATGGCGCCGGCCACCTGCTGTGGCGGATCGGCAATGGCGAGGCGACCGGCATCGCCCCGAAGCTGGCGGTGGTGATGATCGGCACCAACGACCTCAACCGGCGCCAGCCGCCGGAAGCGGTGGTGGCGGCGATCGGCGGCATCCTCGATGCGCTGCGCCAGCGGCTGCCGGGGACGCCGATCCTGCTGCTGGGCGTCCTGCCGGGCAATGGGCGGCCGGCGCTTTCCGACGCGGCGGCGGCGACCAACCGGCTGCTGGCGGCCCGCTACGCCGCGGCGCCCGGCATCGCCTGGTTGGATCCCGCCGCCGCGGTGCCGGCGGACCGGGCAGCGGAGTTCTTCGGCGATGCGCTGCACCTCAATGCCCAGGGCTTCGCCCGGCTTGCCGCGGCGATCGAGCCCATGGTCGCCGAGCGGCTCGGCGACCAGGCGCGGCCGCCGCTGCCCTGATGCCCGACCAGGATGGGACCGGGGCAGGCCAGCGCGGGGGGCAGCCCGGCCCGGCCTCCGCGCGGCTGAGTCCGGTCCGCCTGCACCAGGCGGTCCTGGCCGTCGCCCTGCTGGTCCCTGCCGCGGTCTTCGCCGCCGCCGCCTGGTGGAACCGCGGCGAGGTACTGGCCGATGGCGCCGATGCGGTCGAACGCACCGTGGCGGTCATGCAGGAGCATGTCGGCAAGGTGCTGGACACCACCGACCTGATCCTCGACCGGCTGGAGGATCATCTGCGCGGGCGCGACCAGGCGGCGGTCGCGGCGGCCGAGACCAGCGCCTTCCTGGTCCGGCTGAAGGCGCCCTTCGACCAGATCGTCTCGATCTGGGTCAGCGGCCCGGATGGCCATGTGCTGGCCGGCACCCAGGACTGGGACCGTTCGGTGACGATTACCGACCGGGAGTTCTTCCGGGTCCATCTGGACCGGGAGCGCTCCGATGGGGTGAACCAAACTGGTGGGGTGAACCAGGATGGGGCGAGGGGCGCCAGCCATGTCAGCGCGCCCTTCAACGGCCGCGCCACAACCGCGCCCTCCTTCGCCATCAGCCGCCGGCGGAGCGGACCGGATGGCCGCTTCGAGGGGGTCATCCACGTCGCCTTCAGCCCGG
This sequence comes from Belnapia sp., assembly GCA_028291445.1. Lineage (GTDB taxonomy): Bacteria > Pseudomonadota > Alphaproteobacteria > Acetobacterales > Acetobacteraceae > Belnapia. The sequence continues at coordinate 384 of JAQGIA010000148.1, read as the reverse complement.
CCTATTTCACCCGCTTCTTCGCCGGCATCGCGCCGCCCTTCGCGCATGCCGCCGGGCTGGTCCGCGCCGATGGGGAGATCCTGGCGCAGGACCCGCCGATCGGCCGGCCCACCCGGCTCGGGCCGGCCAGCCTGCTGCGCGGCATGCCACGCGACGACACGCCGGCTGTGGCGCTCATGGGCATGGCGCCGGACCACATCGGCCCGGAGCGAATCATGGTGCACCGGCAGGTCGGGCGCTGGCCGGTACGGGTCTATTTCGCCGCCCAGCCCGAGGCCATGCTCGGCCGCTGGCGGCAGAACCTCCGGGCCTATGGGCTGGTCGCCGGGGCCGCCGCGGTCACCCTGCTGGCGGTCGCCTGGCTGGCGCTGCGCCAGGCCCGGG